>WUQU01000171.1 GCA_009889605.1 Candidatus Bathyarchaeota archaeon
TGAACTCGACGGAAAAGAGTTCATCAAGAGGTTAAGGTTACGCGGAATCTTTACACCTGTGCTGATAATATCCGCATTTGCAACGCCGGAAGATATAGCAGAAGTGTGCAAGTACACGCCAGTTGACTATCTTGCTAAGCCATTCACTCAAGACGAACTCAGAAAGAAGTTGAAATCTCTGCTTGAGTACCAGAAGGAGAGTTTCGAGAAGTACTTGAGAGAAGCAGAAGGGTTGATACATTCGAATTTTCCTGGTGATCTCGATAAGGGCGAGCAGTTGGTCAGGGTCATGTTCTCTCTCATGCCTTCCTCTCCGATTCCTCACTATCTAATGGCAGAGATAATAGAAAAACGCGGCAACCACGAACTTGCTGAAAGGCACAGAAATGCGGCAAGAGCCTTAGATGTTAATCAAAGAGGTTACAGAAAGGGTGAAGAAATTGACACGGACTAATCTCAAATTCTATGTTATAGTCGTTGGGTGCGGCAAAATTGGACTTGAGCTCGCGACAAGGCTTTCAAAAATAGGTTTCAACGTTACCATAATAGACAAAAATCCAGATGCACTTTCTTTATTGCCTGAAGACTATGGCGGATTCGTTATAATCGGTGATGCAACTGAACGTGAAACGTTGAGTAGGGCAAAAGCTGAAAGGGCAGATATAATAATAAGTACAACGGAGGATGACACAACAAACTACTTCATATCAACCGTTGGAGCAAAGATATTTGGAATACCAAAAGTTTTGTCGCTCGTTAACAATAAAGAAAATGTTGAATTGTTTGAAAAAAGTGGCATAGAGGTTATTTCACCAATTCACCTTGCAGTTTACACGTCAGAGAGGCGAATACTCGAAGGTTTTGAAGTCCAAGAAGTTTTTGAGGACATGGCTGGTGAGGCGAAGTGAAAGTAATAATAATTGGTGGAGAACGAGTACCTTACTTCCTTGCCAAGCGACTCATAGGGAGCGGTTATGACGTTTATTTTGTAAACAAAAGCAAAGAACTATGCGATGAATATTCAAGAACATTGAACGCAACAATTATAAACGGCGACGGAACTTCAAAATATGTTTTGGATCAGTTACAAATAGAACCTAACGACATCATAGTGCTCCTAACAGAACGGGACAGAAAAAACTTCTTCATAGCGAGACTTGTCCAAGAATACTACAAGGTCAAGAACGTAGTAACGTTGCTTAATAACACAGAAAATGAGGATATTTTCCAAAGATACGGGATAAGGACTCTCAAGGTTACAGACTTGATAATGAACAACATAGAACCTCTCCTCTTCGGAAATAAGGTGATGAAGGATTTAGAAGAAGAGCTCACGAATAAAGGCGCGGAAGTGCTAATGATTCCTATTGAATACGATTCAAAAATAGCTCATAAAGAGTTGAAAGAACTGAACGTACCTCAAGATATGCTTGTGGTTGGGGTTATAAGGAAAAACAGATTCATAATTTCTCGCGGCGATACTGTTATAGAACCAGGGGATGAATTAATTATTGTCTGTGCTTCAGAAAGGCGTTCGGAAGCTGAAGCGTTCTTCAGAATGTAAATACGCAATAACCAAGGCGGTGAAATGACATAGATGCTTGAACGATATTTGAGAATATACAAAGCCTTCACACTCGTTATATCACAATATGCTTTTATTGTAATCGCGCCCCTTATACTGTGCCTTTTTTATCCAGAAGAGCTGAGCAATTCATACGGTTTTCTTCTGCCAGCACTTCTTTCGGCAATTATATTCCTTACCGGTTTGATTATAAGAGTCTCCGATCCAGGAACAATAACTTATCGTGATGGTGCAGTCTTAACAATTTTCACATGGATTGTAATATCCATTCTTTCAGCTTTACCATACATGCTTATAGGCAATCTGACGTTCTCACAATCGATCTTTGAGTCTGTAAGCGGGTTAACTGGTACGGGTTTAACTATGTATACAGACGTAACAAAACTGTCTAAACTCTTATTATTCTGGAGGTCTTTTACTCAGTGGGTTGGAAGCGCAGGTTTTGCCGTTTTGATGCTCGGACTTGTCTTGGGACCGCGTGCGGCTGGTTTCTACAAGTCGGAAGGTCGTTCTGACAACCTTGTTCCAAACATAAAACGTTCAGCCCAAATAATTGTAGCGATCTATGTCTCTTATACAGTCGCTGGAACGATTGCCTTAAAGATTGCTGGCATGAATTGGTTCGAAGCGCTTAATCATACAATGACGGCACTTGCAACGGGCGGTTTTTCCACAAGAAATGGAAGCATAGGTGAATTTAACAATCTTACAATCGAGATTATCGTAATAATTCTGATGTTCTTAGGCGCTACCGGCTTTGGAATACATTACGCATTTTGGAAGGGAAATATAAGAGCTGTCTTAAAAAATGGCGAACCTTGGCTAATGACAATTTCCACATTCTTCTTTTCCATTATATTAACCATATACAGTCTCGAAAAATTCTTCAAGAATTTCGGAGAAGGCTTCAGATATATCTTTTTCCAAACAGTGTCTGCTGTATCAGGAACTGGTTTTCAAACACTGCCGCTGGGCGAACAGAAATGGATTTCTTTTTCTCCTTTTATGTTTGTCTTAGTCATGCTGATGTTAGCAGGTGGAAACATGGACTCAA
>WUQU01000172.1 GCA_009889605.1 Candidatus Bathyarchaeota archaeon
CCATGCTCCAAAAACCAATAACTTTTGGTGTTACAAATACAGGTTTTTCAACTACTTTTTCGACTTCAACTATCTTTTCAACCGGCTTTTCAACCACCTTTTCGACCGGTTTTTCTATCACCTTTTCAACAACCCGCTCAATTTCATTTACTTCCTGTGACTGTGTGTGCTGTCTATCCTCTTTATGATGCGTTATTTTAACATTGGCAACGTCAACATGCAGAAGTTTCAGGTAAAGCTCGGCTACATCTTTGAAAGTCATTGGATTTTGAACTACTTCTTTGATTTTTTCAGCTGTTACACTTCCCGTCAGAATGTCGTATATTCCAAGTGTGAATATAAATTTTAGAACTTCCTGTTTTTCTTCTTCGTCAAACCATATAACAATTATTCTTTTGTTGTTTGTTCTAAGTTTAAGCAAAAGTTCTTCAAAACTTACCGAACCCATAAGAAGTTCTGAAATGATAATTGTGTCATATTTGTCTATGCTTGAAAGAAGAAATTCTCGATAATAAACAATTTCACTGCCACCGTCAAGAATTTTTTTGAGCCTCTCATCAAACTCACGTATTCCTGTCGCAATTGCTATCACTGTTTTAAACTCCCCTTTCCGTTGTAGATTCTAAAAAGATAAAGCCACAGGGGCTTTATCTTATTTTCCCTGTGGCAAGCTTTATTGAGCCTGTGATGTTTATTGGAATATCGACATCTTTTGTAACGTAGCTACCGTCTGCTTTTCGTTTGTATGCTCTCAGCTTGATATACAATACATCGCCTTTTTTGAAATGCGGGGGTCGTCCATATAGTTGCATAGCTTTTGCGTAACTGAAACTATCACCTATCCAGTCATCCCATTTGTAAAGTCCGTCCCACAAATCCATGTATCTGTCAGGAAACTTGTTCATAACGTAGGAGTTTCTGTTGGAACGTATAAATTGCAGTTGTAGTTTTGTATCGCATGGATCAGAACTCCAATCCATTGAATACGGTACGGTAGCAAGCGGGCTGAACTTCAGTGGCTTTTTCCCCTTCAGAGCTTCGTATGACATATCTCTATTTTTGACCTCTTGCTCAGGTAGCATGTTAGTTTTGATATCTATCAAGTTCATCGTTCCATCTGCTAATGAACAGCACCAGTACCCAAGAATTTGTTTTGTAACTTTTCCTTGTTTAGGTGTGGTAGTAACTACTCTGTCGAACCATACGTCAATTTTTTCAACATACCCAGTCGTTTTGGCTTTGACAACTACAACCTCACCAATCCTGAAGTCCGATGTCCTAATCGTCTCAAGCCCTGTCGCAAGCGCTTCTGCATAATTTTTTACCCTTTGAGCTATTTTCTCTGTCCATGCCTGAATTGTAATGCCCGTATTGATGTTATATGTCTGTACATACCAGCTACTCCACAGCGGCTGAAGGTTTGGTGATCTGCCCGTGGGGTTATCCTGCACTCTGTAGCCTATCTCGTACGCACCATCATATATATACCCTGCAGCCTCGAGTTTGTCCGGAAGCCTGTCAAAGTACCGCACTTGCCCGTTGAACTTGATATACCACTGCTCGGCGTTCTTAGGATCGCCGTCAGGGTCGTTGTACGTGGTCTGCGGTCTTAACTTCGTCTTGTGGTCAGTAATATTCATCGTAAATGTCCCTACTGGTGGGTTGTTCACTACATCTTGTACTGTGTTCTTGCTCTGTGAGTACACTTTGAATTGCTTGGTTGTAATCACCGATAAGTTCCCTGCTGAATCCTTCACCTGCAGTGATAACTTGTACGTATCCTCGTTGAGGGTTGAAATGTAACTCTTGACAG
>WUQU01000173.1 GCA_009889605.1 Candidatus Bathyarchaeota archaeon
TCTAGGGTTTCCGGTCCCTGCGACTCTATGAGCTCTATCATGTGGGCTATGCTTAGGGCTGCTGTCGCCTGAACCTTAAGCTGGTATAGGTATCCGCCCTCGCCCCCACCAAGCCTACGCTGCAAGGCGAGGATCAAAAGTTGTTTTACACTTTGAATGGGAAACTGCCCAACAAGCGGACAGAATAATAACTGTAAGCCATGCCATGCAAGAAGATTTAGTGAGACATGGATGGCCCCAGTCAAAAATTAATGTTGTATGGAATGGCGTAGACCCTGAACGTTACAATCCGAAAAACTGTAAACCTGAAGACGTAGAAGCGCTTCGCAAAAAATATAACATTGAACTGACGAGAAAATGATTCTCTTTGTTGGAAGGCTTGCATGGGTGGAAAGCGTCAAAAACTTGATACAGGCAATGCCCATAGTTCTGGAAGAATACCCAAAAACGAGACTCGTGATTTTAGGTAAAGGCTAGGAACAAAAAGACATTATCGAGACCGCAAACGGGCTCAAAATAAAGGATAAGCTTATCTATCGATTCGAATTTGTGCCTGAAGACGAAAGAATACTGCATTATGCTGCCGCAGATGTCTGCATTTTTCCCTCAGTCTATGAACCCTTCGGCATAGTAAGCCTAGAGGCTATGGCTATGGAAAAACCGGTTATCGTCGGTTCTCGCGGAGTTGTCGGCTTCCGAGAACAGGTTCTTCCTTCTGGCACCCATCAGAATGGAATCCACATCAACGGCGAAGGCCCAGCCGACATACTTGGGGAATAAAAGAAACACTTAAAGATCCGAAAAGAGCAAAGATGTGGGGCGATAATGGACGTAAAAGGGTTTTGGAATATTTTACATGGAGAAAGGCTGCAGAACAAACCTTCAAATCTACAACGCGGTTATGAGAGAAAAGTAAAGTTTCATTAACATGATTTTCTAAAAGAATGAGGGGAAACTAGCTTGTCGCGAGAAAACATTTGGCATGCACTACCAAGTGAGGAAATATTCAAAAAACTTGAAACCAGCTTAAGGGGATTAACACCAGCTGAAGCGGAGAAAAGACTAAGCAAGTACGGACCAAATGAGCTGGAAGAAGAAAAAAGAATAACAAAGCTGGCCTTACTGGTTCACCAGCTTAAGAATCCCTTGGTTGGAGTGCTTTTTGCAGCGGCGCTTATCTCTTTTCTTGTCGGCAAATTAATTGACACAATAGTTGTGGTTGTTGTAATCATCTTTAACACGTCGATTGGGTTCTTCCAAGAATACAAGGCTGAAGCTGCTCTTCAAGCTTTAAAGTCCATGGCAGCCCCGGAAGCTGAAGTGATTCGAGACTGCCCGGAAAAAGGCACTTGCATTGAGATGCGGGTTAAAGCCAGAGAAATAGTTCCTGGAGATATAATTCTCTTAGATGCTGGTGACAAGGTTCCAGCTGACGCGCGCATTTTCGAAGCCATAAACCTTGAAATTGATGAATCAATGCTCACTGGTGAATCAACCCCTGTGAGAAAAACAACCGAGCCACTGGACAAGGACCTGCCCGTAGCAGACAGAAAGAACATGGCTTTTTCTGGAACTATAGTGACTCAGGGAAGAGGCAAAGCTGTTGTAGTAGCAACTGGAATGAAAACAGAAATAGGTAAAATAGCTTCGCTTATCAAGGAAACGGAGAAAGCTGCAACTCCAATTCAAAAGAGAACCACAGATCTAAGCAAAAAACTCGGGTTACTTGCTATTTTGGCAAGTGCTGCCGTATTGGCTATCAGTCTCCTCAGAGGATTTGAATTTTTCGAAGGGTTTCTTTTTGTTTTAGCAATGGCTGTTTCAGCCATACCCGAGGGGCTTCCAGTGGTCATCACCATCACTTTGGCTATTGGAGTGCACCGAATGGCTAAAAGAAACGCTATAATTAGAAACTTGCAGGCAGTTGACACTTTAGGTTCTGCCACGGTTATATGCACCGATAAAACCGGCACTCTTACGACAAACCAGATGACTGTTAAAAAATTATTCGTAAACAATAAAATGGTCAGCGTTACGGGAGTCGGTTTTGCTCCTGAAGGCAACTTCCAAATTAACGGAAAAGATATAGACGTAAAAGGAGATACAGCGCTTGGCCTATTGCTTCAGGTGGGCACCCTTTGCAATAATGCTAGACTTAGGGAGCATAAGCTTGATGGCGAAAGTAGGTGGGAAATTTATGGAGATCCTACCGAAGGATCTATAGTTGTTGCTGCGGCAAAGGCTGGTTTTCAGAAAGATTATTTAGACGAGAAGTATCCCCGTGTTGATGAGATTCCGTTTGATCCCGAAAAAAGATACATGGTTACATTTCACAAAACTCCAGAAGAGAATTTGCTGGTTTGCATGAAGGGCGCACCGGAAACCGTTCTCGAATATTGTTCAACCATTCTTGAAGACGGCCAAACAAAGAGGCTCACTACAGAAAAAAGAGAGGAAATCCTTAAAATCAGTGTTGGAATGGCTGGAGAAGCATTAAGGGTTCTTGCGGCAGCATACCAAACAATAGAAGTTGATAATCTAGAAGCTTTTAAGGAAGGCATCATACAGAAGCATGCCAAGCTGGTTTTTATTGGCGTTTTCGGCATGATTGACCCCCCAAGGCCAGAGGCAAAGCAGGCAGTAGAACTTTGCAAGAAAGCCGGAATCAAAGTTGTCATGGCAACGGGAGACCACAAGCTAACCGCTGAGGCCATCGCAAAGGAAATTGGAATTCTAGAACCAGGTTTTAGGGTTTTAACTGGCGCGGAAATGGACTATTTAAGTGACGACGAGCTAGACGCGGTAATAGAAAAGACTTCGGTTTTTGCCCGTGTATCCCCCACCCACAAATACAGAATAGTTGAGTCTCTTAGGCGCATAGGCCATATAGTGGCTATGACAGGCGACGGGGTTAATGATGCTCCCGCTTTGAAGGCAGCCGAAATAGGTATAGCCATGGGCATCACGGGGACTGATGTTACAAAAGAAACTGCTGACATGGTGTTAACAGACGACAATTTCGCAAGCATTGTAAACGCTGTTGAGGAAGGACGGGTGGTTTTTGATAACATCCGCAAAGTTGTAAAATACTTAATCGCCACAAACACAGGCGAAATAATTACAATCCTTGGCGCCCTACTCTTTTTGCCTGGGGTTCCCTTAATTTTCACTCCAGTTCAAATACTGTGGGTTAACCTCGTAACCGACGGCCTACTCGACAAATTCCTTGCAATGGAACCTAAAGAGAAAGATGTCATGGAACAGCCTCCGAGAAAACCTGAAGAAAAAATAATAAACCGCGATATTGCGTTGAACATAGTATACGTGAGCCTATTTATGGCCGCTGGAACCCTATGGATTTTTAGTACCGCTTGGAACCAGGGAGACCCCCAAAAAGCGCAGACGCTAGGCTTCACTACCATGGCGATGTTTCAAGTTTTCAACGCTATTAACTGCAGATCAAGAACGACCTCGGTCTTTAAACTAGGCTTAACCACAAACAAGTATTTGCTTATGGGCATTGTAACATCTGTTTCATTGCAAGTGTTAGCAACTTTTTTGCATCCGCTGCAAATTGCATTAGGCACGGTCGCCATTTCGTTTTGGGAATGGGCAACAATATTTATCGTTTCCAGTTCAGTATTTTTTGCTGACGAAATAAGAAAATTCATTAGAAGCAGAGTTAAAAGGTGATTTTGTTGTCATCAAAATATGAAGTTAAAATGATGTCAATTGAAGAAAAAGATATGTTGATGGAGAAGTATGGGGAGCGCCTCCTTTACGAAGAAAGAGCCGACATATACGGGTGCTGCATCAAACTCTTAACCGACATAAAGTACGTGAAGGAACGTTGGGAAGAAAGCTTCTATCCTATGTCGGCGCATGTTCGCTCCCATGGAAGACTGATAGTAACAAACGAAGAGAATTTAGAGCAGCAAGTGTTTTATGACCCGCTTTCTAAAACAGCCTTCTTAATCAACATTGAATATTATGGTTGGGTTAAGTCTCTAGCCTTAAGCGTTGCAAGCGACATTTTGGAGGATAATCATGGGATAAATTCTGTTCATGGTGCGTGTGTGGATGTGGATGGTAAAGGTGTTTGCCTAATTGCGCCTTCAGGTACGGGAAAAACAACGCATACTTATGGGCTTCTTAGAATTGAAGGGGTGCGCGCTGTTTCTGATGATTGGTTTTTTGTGCGCTTTATGGGAGGACAAGCTGTTGCATTTGCTTCGGAGAAAAATTTCTACATTCAAGCAGACATAGCCAATGTCTGGGGAGAGTATCAGAAACTTGTGGAAAAGGCAGAGTTCGACTCCAAAGGCAGAGCCGTCGTAAATGTGAGGTGGGTTGTGGGCAAAGGAAAAATTTTACCAATGACCACCATAAAAAAGGCAATATTACTAAAGCGAGACATGGAAGACAAGTCAATTTTAAGCAAGCTTTCACCAGAAGAAGCCTCCAACTACATAGAATCTGTCGACTTTTGTAACCCCCACATGCTTGTAAGAGACGAACGAAAGACTTCCCTGCGAAAAAAATTCTTCAGTGAATTATTTGATTCAATAGAAATCTACATCGTGAACACTGCTGCCCCAATAATCCAAAGCCATAAAGCCATAAAAGAAGAAATTTTAGGATTATAAGCAATTTGACTTGTAGAATGGGTTTTTGATATGGAAAAAATTGGTGTTGTGACTGCTGGCGGCGACGCTCCATGGATGAATGCAGCAATCCGCTCTATAGTTAGAACTGCCATATTTAATGGACTTAAGGTTGTGGGAGTAGAGCGAGGTTATGCTGGGCTTATTGAAGGAAAGACCCGCCCTTTGGATGCGCGTTCCGTCAGCGGAATAATTAACCGCGGAGGGACGGTGCTAAAGACTGCACGATGCAAAGAGATAAAAACAGAGGAGGGAATTAGAAAAGCCGTCGAAACTTTAAAGGCTAATAAAATTGACGGCCTCATAGTGATTGGAGGAGACGGTTCCTTTAGAGGGGCAAGCGAAATCTACAAAGTCAGCGGAATACCAGTAATAGGTGTGCCTGCAACCATTGATAATGATGTCGCTGGCACTGATACGACCATAGGTTTCGACACAGCCGTTAATACCGCGTTGTTCACTATTGACAGAATCCGCGACACCGCAACCTCTCATGAAAGAGTATTCGTCGTCGAAGTTATGGGGAGGAAAAGAGGATTTCTAGCCCTTGCAGTTGGATTTGCCGAAGGAGCCGAATTCATTCTCATTCCAGAAATAAAATTCGACACAGAAACCATTTGCAGGAAGCTTAAACAAGGACGCAGAAAAGGAAAAACGTCAGAAATAATAGTGATGGCTGAAGGCGCCGGAGATTCTTCACAAATAGTCAGGGAAATAAAAGAGAAAACAGGATATGATGTCCGTTTGACAGTTCTTGGTCACGCCTTAAGAGGCGGACCGCCTACCGCACAAAGCAGAATTCTCGCCAACAAGTTTGGAGCATATGCCGTGAAGCTTCTACTAAAGGGAGCTAAAAGAAGAATTACTGGAATTAAAGGGGAAAAAATCGTTTCGATAGATTTAGAATATTCATGGCAACAAAAGAAGGAAATAAATGAAAAGGTATACCACTTATCAGAAATTCTATCATTATAAGAGGTTTAAAGTTGACTCAAACAGAAGAGAGTTTATTAAAACAAAAAATTGCTTATTTTTCGATGGAAATCGCGTTATCCAATGGCATTCATACTTACAGCGGAGGTTTAGGGGTTCTTGCAGGCGACACAATACGATCAAGCGCAGATCTAAATATTCCATTGGTCGCTGTTACGTTAGTAAGTAAAAAGGGATATTTTAGACAAGAGCTAACTAGCGAAGGAAGACAGATAGAACATCCAGATCCATGGGATCCCTCGCAGTTCATGAAACAACTACCTGAGGAAGTTACTGTTCAAATTCAAGGAAGAGATGTCCGGGTAAAGGCTTGGTTATACCTTTTTAAAAGTGCAATAGGCGGAGTCGTCCCTGTATATTTCCTCGACACGGATGTGGAAGGCAACAGCTCCGAGGATAGAGAAATCACTTCATTTCTTTATGGTGGCGATGAAAGATACCGCATCAAACAAGAGATTGTTTTGGGAATAGGCGGCGTTAGGATGCTAGAAAAACTGGGCATCGACGTCCGCAAATACCACATGAACGAGGGGCACTCCAGTTTTTTGGCTCTTGAACTGCTACGGAAACACGATATAAACGCCAATAAAGTTAGAAACTTATGCATTTTTACTACGCACACGCCAGTTGAAGCTGGACATGACAAATTCTCATATGACCTCGTCCGCGAAGTTTTGGGAGAATTCATCCCCTTTGATATTTTAAGAAGCTTAGGCGGACAAGACAGATTAAACATGACGCTTCTTGCGCTAAATCTGAGTAATTATGTCAACGGTGTAGCGAAAAGGCATAGAATGGTTTCCAAAGAAATGTTCCCGGGCTATGAGATTCGCGCAATAACAAACGGCATCCACTCTTATACATGGACTTGTGAAAGCTTTAAACGATTGTATGACAAGTATCTCCCTGGATGGGCACACGAGCCTGAGCTGCTTGCTAGAGTAGAAATCATTCCTGACAATGAAATTTGGCAAGCCCACATGGAAGCGAAAAGAAATTTGATTGATTATGTTAATTCAGCGACAAACGCTGGCATGGACTATGACACGTTAACAATAGGATTTGCACGAAGAGCCACAGAATACAAAAGGCATACTTTGTTGTTTTCAGATATAGAAAGGCTTAAAAAAGTTAATAGAAAAGGCAGAATCCAGCTTATTTTTGCTGGAAAAGCCCATCCAAAAGACGAGATGGGAAAAAGATTGATTCAGCAGATATTCAATTACAAGGAAATTTTAAAAGACGAAATCAAAGTTGCTTATCTGGAAAATTATGATATGGACCTCGCAGCCAAACTAGTGTCCGGAGTTGATGTTTGGCTAAATACACCTCTGCCGCCAATGGAGGCGTCGGGCACAAGCGGAATGAAGGCAGCCCACAACGGAGTAATAAACTTTAGTGTATTGGATGGTTGGTGGATTGAAGGATGGATAGAGGGTGTTACAGGATGGGCGATAGGGCCGGAGCCTGGAGAGCACTTTTCAACTGAAAAGCGAAGGACCATGGAGCTTGAGGACCTTTATGGAAAATTGGAGTATGTAATTATTCCTTTATATTATAAACGTAGGGATGAATGGATAAGGATTATGAAAAACTCGATAGGGAAAATTGCGTGCCATTTCAACAGTCACAGAATGATGCACAGATACGTGACCGAAGCGTACTTGTAAAATGCTTTTTAAGACTCTTAAATAGAGGAGACAGCAAACAATATCGCAGAGAGTATTATGATTTTGAGGATTACACTCTATTAAGCACACCTTACACCACATTGCTCTCATCGAGATCTGCCAATGAGCATTCGTTCACACTATTTCTTACAAATGCCAAAGGAAAGTTCTCAACCAATTTAACAAGCTACAAGGCTTTCTGTTAGTGTCTCCTAACAGAATATTGTGTCCTCTGTCAATTTTTGGGTGGAGAAGTGTTTTTGGATGGAAAACCAATGCTTTCAACGGAAGCATAAAAGCGAGGCAAAATTTTTAAAGTATTTAAACTGAATACATGCTCGGGGTATATGACATGGCTGAACCGTTGGCATTATATGTGAGCAAGAGGTTTCTTGATAAGGCTTCTAAAACTTTCGGTTTAGGGCTTATTGTAAGGAAACCCTTGACGGAGATGCTTAAGAAAATGAACGTCTCATTCAAGGAGCTTGACAGGGATGAGGCCAAAACAGCTCTCGACAGACTCGCCGAATCTAAGGGGATGACAATTACAGTCAGCCAGCTTATAAAAGGTTTAGCCCTAGCGTTCTTCCTGCCGACAAGCATTTTCATCGCCACTTTGAAAAAAGTGTTTTACAGGTCGGGAGCAGAAACCGAAGACAGCATAATCCTCGAGTTTCTAGCAGAAATACCAAGAATGTTTAAGCCAACGCTTTTTTACGATATATGGCTGATCGTGCCGAAAACCGAAGCAGGAGAAGCCAACACAAAGCAGATGATCAAAACCATAGTGGAAAAAACCGGAACCACACCCTTAACAGAAGAGGAATGGGAAAACCTTCAACCCATAATAGAAAAACTGAAGGGAAAACTGGAAATAAAAGGCATAACAGAAAACCTCTGGAAAACGCTTTAAAACAAAATTTTCCTCTAATCATCGTTAACCGAAGATATTTGCATAAGCATAAAACGTTTGGTGATCTTTGAACTCCAAATTTATTTTCTCAGATAAACTGTCAACTTTATAGAATGCTTTCTCCCTTAGGAATTATCGTTGAAAAGTCTATTTCTTTTTTCCGCCCAAGCCATTTAGTGATAAAAATGTGTTTATCCGCCGAATAATAGAGTATGTCGTTTCTTCTGGCTACGTTAAAAAGAAGATTTAGAGATTGAGAGATTCCTTTCGGTGAAAGAATTATTGAGTAGAGGGGTATGACAACTTTACTATACCCTAATAGTTGTGAAAAATCTCTGAGGTTGATCCTACCAAGTTTACACTCTATAAACCCTAAGCGTGCTTCTTTATCCGATTTCACAACGACCCCGGTGACGTCAACGTCAACTTCAGATGTGTGGTAATCTGGAGAGGAAGTGTGGAATCCTTTCTCTAGAAGCCATTTTGATAAAACTTTTTTAGAAGTGTCTTCAACACATACTCTGGCATCCTTAAACTTGCTCTGCAACACTCATATAATTTAAGAACCCTCTTTGAACGTGTATATCTATAACTAAACATCTCCAAGATCCATCAAGAAAACAGGAGAGGACGATATATAAATGTTCGGATAGGAAAAATCGGGCCCGTAGCCCAGCACGGATCAAGGCGCCCGCCTTCGGACCACGGAAGAAAGCCGGAGAACGTGGGTTCAAGTCCCGGCCGGAGCACCATTAACAGGAATAAAACCGCGACACCCGCGCACATCCAAAACTAAAAGTTCCTCTCCGGAATCAATCAAATTTTTAGTTCGTTTACTGTTAGTAGTTTAAGTCTAGATAGCGGGAGATCTTCTTTATACCGACTCTCTAAACCATTTGAAAGGTATCCTTCAATCTTATCAAAACCTATTCGAAACAAGTTACGCATAACAAAGTCCAACTCTTCAGCGGATTCCGCCACGAGCAGAATAGGTTTATCATAACTTAGAACCCAACCGGATAGTGAAAGTCTAATTTTAGGTAAACTGTAAAATCCTGGAATATGTCCACCGCCAAAAGCCACTGGTGCACGCACATCGATCACGTAGGCGCCTTCTTTGATTTTTTCATTAAACTCTAAAGGCTTCATCGCAATTGGATGTGGAACCGAACCAAGCAACGGCGACCCCTCTAAGATGTAGACTTCTATCTGCTTAAAGTATGGAGGCGTCGGATGCTTTTCTGCAAGCTTCCAGTCCACAAATTCTTCTTTGCTCAATCTTAACATTGGATTAGTGGCCCCTTTCAATTCCTATGGTGTTAAATTCTCTCTCGCTGATACTGCCTCCGCATAGTGAACTAGCACCATGAGCGGGAAATATAATTACATTGTCGCCTAATGGCACTAGGCTTTTCGTTAGGATGACATAGGCTTCACGCCTTGGTCCATATCTCTTCTAATTTCCCAAAGAATTTCCAAAAGCATATGGAACGACGGCAGAGAAGGCAACTATTGGAGCGACTACAACGGCACAGACGCGGATGGCGATGTTATAGGCGACACGCCTTACATAGTGGGCGAGGACAACATAGATCTCTATCCACTGATGAATCCTATGGCGGTTCCATGACTTTTCAACAGAGAAACACCGCCTGAAGACTACAATAACTGGGCGAGCCTAAACAACATGCTCTTCTTAGCAGCTTTTCCAATAATGTTGCCCCTCATGCTACTCGGTGCCATAATCTATAGAAAGAGGAAAAATCGTCCAACAACACGCTCTAATGGAAGGGGGCGGAAAAATAAGGAGGTCAGGTGGTTTTTTCGTCTGAGAGTTGCCTACTCTGGCGGGATTTCTTTGAAGGCTAGTTCTATGTCTATGCCTCGCTTGGCTCTGTAGATTTTTGATATCCAGAATATTATGAAGCCTATTAGGAATATTAGCGCAATCATGAGTAGAGATTCAGGCGCGTTTGCCAGCAGCGTATCCTCTGTGAGGTAGAAGTAGCTCACAAATAGCCCTACTGCCATATCCAGCAGCGCTATAATGGAGAACACGGGGATTCCAGCAATCTTCCATTTCACTGTAGATTGTTCGAAGATTCTCTGTCGCCTGTATGGGAAAACTATTCCAGCTATTCCTACAATCACTGCTATAATTGCTAGTGCGAAGATACTTGAGACCATGGTTAACCACGGTACTGTGCAGTATAATGCCAAGAAGATCTGAGCAAGTGCAAAGATTAAAATTGCGTTTATCACAGGGGTGCGGAACCTTTCACTTACGTATGAAAGTTTCTCTGGAGCGATCCTGTCGAAGGACCATGCCAACATTATCCTGCTGTTGAGCATGATGTTCTGTGGAACGAACCATACCCCCCATATCAAGTATCCAATGCTCATCAGCATGTATAATATCACTTGGTCCGTGAGTAAGCCGACGAATGATGGGAAGTATGGTGGAATAGCTAGATTATACTCTCCAGTCCACCATAAGTGGCCAATAGCATACCAGAATTGGACGCCGATGGTTCTGATGAAGAGGTAGGCTAAAGCTGCAGACCAGAGGCCAAGCACTACGGTTGCGAGGGGACCCCCTAGAAACTGTGATTTCTTAACGTCTTTTATCTCGCCGGCCATGAATGTTGAGCCTATGCAGTATGGCATATACGTGTAGAATAGGGGAATAAGCAGTAGCAGGGAGTGCCAATTAAAATCGGGATTCAAGTTTGCGCCGAGGCTCCTGGCGTTTTCTATCAGGTTGCTGTAGCTGTTGGGTTCGCCTGTAAGCCATCCGGAGGCGGCGTTGAAGCGGCTTATGAATGCGGCGTTATCACATTGACTAGCATAAGCCCTGTGAATACGGCTAGTCCTATAAGCAGAGAGCGAAAGCTGCGTTTTGAAGCTTAAAGAAGGTTTCGGTGCCCACGATTGAAAGCAGCATCGAAACAAAAAGGACGACAGCCGCTATCGCCCAAGCTGCCCATCTGGACTGCAAAAGCACTCCTAAATCAATAAGAGCTTGATTCTGCATGATAGCCCCCCAGGTCGAAACGATTGGAGCGAGGCCATAGCTTGTGAAGGCGTAAGCTCCCCAGGCGGCCCAGAAGGATAGCCAAACAACCCAGGCGAAGCTAATCATGAATCCCAAGCTTGGATGAAGGGATCTGCCCACATAATGGTAGTCGCCTCCAGACCTAGGCATCAAGGCTGCGAAGAGCGCATATAGGGTTACTTGAGGCAGCACGAATATTGTGGTTAAAAGTGCTCCAACGGATAGGTCAGCTCCAGGCGAGGTTATAGCTCCCCAGAAGAATACATATGTTAGAACGAAGCCGAACGCTGTCCAGAAAATGTTGAACATGAAAACCCTCGGGCTTGTAGCAACTCTGACGAGCCCGCTTGCCTTTCTTACAAATGGGGCTTGCCTTTCACCCATCCCGCTTTCCCATCCTTAAGTGGATGGACTGGTTTTTGAACGTTAAAGTTTTTAAAAATTGTGGTGGTACACGTTTAACTATCTTTCCGCCTCTTCTACATCAGTGTACCACTTAACCTTTGTGCCTATCTTTGAACGTAAAAGCCACTTTAAAGTTTTAGGCTCATGATCAATTGCAAGGGAGAGCCTCGATATTTTCTCTAGAATGTTGCTCTTACCCTCTTCAGGCATGTTTACTCGGGCGAGGAAATTTCTTAAAGTTTCCAAGTTACCCATTACAGTGTAGTGGAATCCCCAGTCATCAGCCAATAGTTTAGCGATGTAGCTGCCATTTATAGCCTTATCATCAGCGCCCACTTCGTAAGTCAGGAGGAGAACCGCTAAGTCCTTTAAATCCTTCTCCATTATCTTTGCTATCTGAAGCTTTTCCAGGGTGAGTTCTGCTAAAGGAATAGTCGGATAATCTACTTCAAGCCTGTCTTTGAAGTTTATTATATGGCTCATCCTAAGTTTATCTAGGAAAACATCCACTTTTACCCCTGAGTTCGGCTCGTGGAAAAAGAAGCGGCCCTCATGAATAAGCATGTCCCTTTTAACCTCATAGCCTAACTCCCTTAAAAGAGAGCATATTTTAGGCCCATACTTACCATACGTGACAAAATCTATATCCGTAAGCTGCCTCTGTAAAGTATTGAAAAGCTGCTCATGCCTTGAACACTTAATTCTAACAGCCACAGCGCCCATAATCCTCAAGATTAAGCCTCTGCGCTTAGCCTCCTCCACAATTCTGATGGCTTCCGCAATCATGTCCCCAGGCATGCCATATGCACTCCAGTGGCAAGGATCTACTTGAATTATATAATTATACTTTTCACCTTTTCTGCATTTTTGCATACATTTTTAAGTATCCAACGAAGATCTTGAGGAGTTTCTGATGCCACATAATACTCTTACAACAAGTCTATCGTAACTGGGGTTTGATGCTTTAACTGCCGGTAAGGCGATCAGGTTATGTAGATCGCCTTTGAAGGGAAGGTAAACTCATTGAGGGCTTGTCTGGTGAGCTTTGCACAAGAACATGGGTAGGCCTACAAGCGGCAGGGTTGCCATCCATAAGTCCATGTTACGATGTATGAAGAATGTGTGCCAAAGGTCCCATCCTCCAGGACTGCCGTAGATGAGCCATAGTAGAAGGTTGATGTCGAAGTAAAGGCCGAAGGCTGTGATTATGACGCCTAGCTACTTCAGGCATGTCCTGTCTGGGTTTTCCACGAACTTTCGAGTGTAAGCCACTGTGTAAACGGCAATTAAGAGTAGGCATATGGCTGTTAGGGCGAAGGCGAATGTGTTCAAAGGATAGTTTAGTGCGAATCCTGTTCCGAAGATTTCCGCAATCCACTGCATAGTGTAATTAAGCCAGAAAATGAACATGTATAGTGTTCTAGAGATCAGCGCCCACTTGGCTTTCTCAGCGCAGGGCTTGTCCAGTTTTAATTTAGCGAATGGCAGAATTAGAAATGCTGGCAGAATGGTTGACTCTAGAAGGCACGGTAAGCCTGTGGAGGTAATTATAACTTCACGGGTATATCCGAAGCCTCTTTAAGGTAGAAGCTCTAAATTGCCGAAGGAAGCGAGTCAGCCAGTAGACTGCCTCAAAAGGGATAATCCGCCTTAATGAAATCAGGGTTCAAGAGCTTGATAACTCTTCTGAAAAGGGCGAATACAACCATTACAAGCGCCATTAACCCCGCAGTTGTCTTGAAGCCAAGCCCTACAGATCCCAGCACATCTGTGAAGTACACTATTTGGCCAGTTATGCCCATTGCAAACTGGTAGAGAGTGAAAGTGAACCAAGAGAACATAACAACGAAGATGCCTAGAACAAACAATTTCCGATAATGTTCCAAAAGTTCTCACCAATTATTGGGTTCTGCCTAGTGGAGCTTTTTAATTCTTCTATACATCGCTAACGTTTATAAATGCTCATGCAACAATCCTCTGAGCAAGGTAAATATTAGGATGTCCTGCGATGGAGCATCCTGGAAAAACCTCAGATCAAAAGATAATCGAGGACGCCCTTAAGATAGTTAATGAAGGGGCAAAACTAAATGTTAATTTGAGAATACTTGGTGCATTAGCCATAAGGATCCACTGTGAGGAGTTCAGCGAACTTCATAGGAAACTGAAGAGGTTGGGCTCGGAGGACAGGGTCTTTACGGACATAGACCTTATTGGCTATAGTAAAGAGCGCAATAAGGTAAGAATGCTCATGGAAGACGTTTTCGGCTTTAAGTATTCAGAGCAGTTTATGCTGATGCATGGCAAAGAAAGGCTTCTCTACTTCCATCCCGACGGGCTTTATCACGTTGACATTTTCTTTGACAAGCTGAAGTTCAGCCATGACATTGACTTCGGCTCAAGTCCTGATAAGGGAAGGTTAAAGCTAGATTTCCCAACAATTTCGCCTGCAGATCTTTTACTGGAAAAGCTGCAGATACATGAAATAAATGAGAAGGACATAAAAGACATTGTTGTCCTGCTCAGGGCACATGATCTAAGTAGTGAGGATCAGAGGGAAACAGTAAATGCCAAGTATATTGCGAAAATTCTTGCCGATGACTGGGGATTCTGGTATGACTTGAAAATGAACCTGGATAAGGTTAGGCTTTTTATGGGGAAATATCTTGAAGATGGAATTTTATCGCAGGCGGATTTTGAGGATTTATGCAGAAAATTGGAAACGCTTATCAACTTTATAGATATGGAGCCGAAAACTAAGAACTGGAAGAAAAGAGAAAAAATAGGGACGAACAAAAAATGGTGGAGAACTGTTGAGGAAATTATGCGTTAGCATACCTTAATTCGTTTTTAACCTGCCACAAATAGGAAATCCTTGATTTTTCCATCGGACAGCAGTATGAGGGCTCCTCTCAATATTCCCTCCTGGTACTCGCTTCCAGGGTTAAGGCACAGGGTTCGGCCGATCTTGGCGAATCCTTTGGATTCGTGAATGTGCCCGTGCAGCCCTAAAAGTGGCTGATGCTTTATTATTGTATCCTTCACAGCTTTGCTTCCGACAGGAGCCATTTTAACCCTGCCTCCAGGTTCAAGCTTTGGCCTCATGTTTGCATCAAGCTCTGGTGCAAGGTCTATTCCTGAATCATATGGGGGAACA
>WUQU01000174.1 GCA_009889605.1 Candidatus Bathyarchaeota archaeon
TAAGGCTTGAAATCTGAAAATACATGGCCAAACCAAGAACCTTAAAGCCTAACGCAACCCTGTTCCCCTCAAAAATCCTCAGCCCCTCAACCAAACACTTAACGCCAAACAAAAAGAAAACAAATAAAACCTACAACTTAAAACTTAAGTTGCCACGTCTGAATGCATTTGAAAAATATTAAATTTATTAAACAATATTATAAAATAAAGCGGCTGTAAAAGTAAAAATACTGTTCCCTTTAACCATAAGATTTGTTTATGTTATTTCTTCCCATTTTCTCTCCATGTGAATTAAAAAGGCGATAAGAAATCTGGCTGCAATCACCAAGAAAAGCATTAGAGAGCGTTCAATTGTTTCAGCCGTTGCTGTTGCCAAGAGTTCTGCTCCTATAAGAATATCTAGACCCACTATTAAATATCGGGCAAATGGCTTAAATTCGATGGGTTTAATGGGGGATTTCATTTTCGCAACTAAGTAACGTGTCGCCATAAGGATGGAGCCCATAACTATTATAACACAAGCGAGTAAATGTAGGATATCTATTGCAAGATTGAGCCAAAAAAAGGCTATTTCGTGAATTGTCGAAGTAGATGGGTTATCTTGTGCGCTGCATATGCGAACAACCGCCACTAGTAAAACTACCAAGGCCAATAAAACTAGCTTAATAAAATATTTACTTCGTTTACCTGCTCCCACACCTACCTCTCCATATTCATGTTCCTTATGTAAGCATTAAATGTTGTTGTAAATCAGAGGTAAATATTTACTTTTCTAATGGTGCAGCGCCACCGTGTTTTGAGGCTGAACGCCCTTTTGTTAGCTTTGGTGAGATGAATGAATAATTTAAATTTTTACTCATCGTGCCCGAATAAAAATTTCGCTATCTTTATTCGAAAATTCCTTTCTTGGCGGTTAATTATATCATCAAATGTGTTGTCCATTAAAAATTTACCGTTGGCTGCTTTAACAATAGCACCACCTATAACTTCAATTTTTTCTTCCGATAGTCTAAGCTTTGTTTCAACCCCTGTTCTTTCACCAATATTAAGGGCCATTCTATTAAAATCTAATGGCAAAGTTGAATCCTGCGCGTTTAATTGGACCTCTAACTCTCCTCCACCCAAAATTATACCAGCCTCTAAAATAAGTTTTTCAAGAATAAAAATATACTCTTTTGACTTGGTTAAAATTTTTAACCTCTTTTTCACCTCGCTTAATACGGTGTTAATTATTTGCTCTTTTTGGGATAAAATGATCCAATTGGCTTTTATTTTAGCCTCTGCAATTTTGCGCAGTCTATCTGTTTCAGCTTCAGCTTCTGCCTTCTTTAAGAGGTATCGCGCTTCTTCATTTGCCTTATTAATGCCCAGTTGCCTCTGTTCTTCTAATTTCCTATTCAAGTATTCTTGGGCGTCTTTAAGTATGGCCTCAGCTGACTCCTTTGCTTCCTGCAAAATTTGTTCAGTGATTGACTTTAAAGACTCGATTTTCAACCTCTCCTTTTAAAATATCATTCAAGATTGTATCTATTGCCTTTTCAAATTTGCTTATCGCCTTTGTCTCGATTTCTTTCGCCTTTTTTTCTGCTTCAGAGAGGATATTTTTAACCTCTTGATTAACAATTTCCGCCATTCTTTCCTTCAGTTCTATGATTTTTTGTTCCGCTAAGCTTATGGTCGATTTGTAGGCCCTTTCATATTCTTGTAACGCCCTTTGCTCAGATTCCTTTTTTATATTTTCAGCTTGAGCTAACGCGTCCTCAATTATCCTTTTGGCCTCTAATTCTCTCTCTTTTATTGTCTTAAATGCTTCAAGCAACTTTGACAACCTATTCAGTAAATATGCAATAACCTTATGTTAAAGATTTTGCCGATAAATCGTTTATTAAATCCGTTAACAGCGCATATCCTATCTTGAAGCAACTTAGTCGATGACAAAATAAGGATCGCTTTTCTGTTTTATATAATTGGTCATGATTGTTCATACCTGTAACTTGTCTTTCAAGACTTTTGATTGGTCTAGCACTGCTGCGCATTTACAAAAGAGATAACTTTGCCCAAAAATTTAAATGCTTATTAAATCAAAGATTATTTAAGTCACAGTTACACCTTAAGGTGCGTTTAATTGCAAGAACTTTGGAAACTTAAAGTTTTAGTCTTACGGGAGGATTTTGAACCAGTTTTATTGTTTTTGGGTAAAATGGGTGTTGCACATTTTATTGACGTAAGCGGCGCAATTGAGAGGTTTGATAAGTTTTTAAACCCTTATGAGGCTCCTCGGGAGATTACTGTTCAAGTTTCAGACATTTTAAAAAGGATTGATCACATACTCAAAGGATTGGAACTCGACGCTGAGGGGACCATTCGCAAAGAGTCTTTTATATCCGAAACAACTATACAAGGAATCCTTAGTAAAGCGAATGGCAAGTTATCTGAAATCGAAGAGCGATCTAAACCCTTCCTTGAAGTAATCAATTTTTCTTCAAACCTTATTCGGAAAATTGATCAGATGCTGGAAGCACAAGGAGTGCATATCAAAAAGTTACACCAAAAAGAAACAGCTCCCATTAAAGGAGATCCAAAGGGAACCCTTTCGAAAGCTGAAAGGAGATTATTAGAAATCGAAAGAGTTTTAAATGAAACAGTAGACGTCTACAATCGCTGCTTACATATTCATTCAAAGATCGAGCTTTTAAGCAAAAATTTAAAAGGAAAACAAAAACAGAGTCCGGCACCAGTTGAAAAATTTCCTTTTCCTCTTGAGGAGAAGTTTTTGGATTATACTGAAATGATGCTTTCAGAAATAGAAGGGCTCATGACAACAAATCAAGCTAAGGATTTTCATATCACAGAATTAATGACGATAAAGACTACTATAGAAAGATTAATTAAGGAAGCTTATGATAAGAAAGCCGAACTTTTGGAACAACTGGTAAAATTAAGAAATCTTGTTAATGCAGCAAAACAGTCTGTTAAAGAGGAAAAGGAATTCGAAACTATTTACTTTGAGCTCCTGTCGTTGAGGGAAACTGCCAAAAAGGTAGAAGACGTGATTAAAATCGAAAACGGCGCGGGGTATTGTGCAAATACAGTTTACTTTGAAGCGTGGGTACAGAGGCAACATTTTCAAAGAATATTTGAGGGAATTAAAAAAATAACTAACGGAAGATGTATAGTTGAAGGTGAACCGCCGGCTTGCGAGGATACTGTGCCCACAATAATTAAATCATGTCCCCAGTATTTCGAGGCGTTCGAGAAACTGGTTTTTACACTTGGTTGCCCCCTTCCCACAGAGGTTAACCCCGTTTTTATCGTAGCTGTAACTTTCCCTCTGCTCTTTGGAATTATGTTTGCTGATGTAGGGCAAGGCGCTATACTCTTAATGGCAGGTTTATTGCTCAAATATTTTAGAGGAAAAAATGATATTACAAATATTAAAAACGATATTGCAAGATATTTTCTGTTTTCCTATGGATTACTTATTATTTGCGGGATTTCAACGATGTTTTTTGGCTTGCTTTTTGGCGAATTTTTCGGCCCATCAGGTGTGATTCACCCATGGATTCCACTAAAAATAGGGCCTTTCCGAATCAGCGGTTTCGATCCCGTGCATGCCCCCCTTGATATGCTAAGGTTTTCCATCCTTATCGGCTTTGTACTTTTAACTCTAGGCCTAATTTTAAGAGTATTAAATAATTTAAGAGGAAAAAATTACAAGCAAGCTTTGATATCTGTTTGTTGGCTATGGCTTTTTTTGGGAGGATTTTTTATGTGGATTTACTGGGGCGGCATCTCCAACATCATGAAGTGGTTCACTGAAGGTAATACCATGTTTATTGGGCTTTTAATACTACCAACTTTAATTATGTCAATAATTTCAGCAACTTCTGGGGGCATAATGGAAGGAATCAATATCAGCATAGAAATTCTCATAGAGTCACTGGATCATTTAGTATCGTTCAGCCGGCTTGCTGCACTTTTTTTAACTCACACAGCATTGAATTACATGTTTCTCATGCTCGCGGGAGTTAAAAACGGGTACTTCCCGTTGCAAAGTATCCCTATAATAGCCGCCGGAAGCATTTTGTCACTGGGAATTGAGGGATTAGTGATATTTGTTCATTGCTTGAGGCTCCACTGGGTGGAATTGCTCCCAGAATTTTATAGTGGAAAAGGAGTGCCCTTTAAACCATTTAAAATTTAAAAATTGAAAGCCTTAGAAACAACTGCTAAGCTCTGCCAAGAAAAATTTCTCAAAAGACGGAAAAAAGCCAAGAATTTCATGAGAAGATGTCATAAAAAATTTAAAACTTAAATAAGATAATGATTATGGATGTAAGAGTGAGGGTGCAAATGGACCCAGTGGTGATGGCTTCAATTGGTGCAGCAATTTCAATAGTAGCCTCAGCCTTTAGCGCCAGTTATTCAATCATAGTTTGCGCTCCAGCTTTAGCCTCAGTCACATCTGAAAAGCCTGAGTTAGGAAGTAAATTGTTAATTACCGTAGTGTTAGGGGAAGCACTAGCCATATACGGCTTGCTTATAGCTTTTATGATTATATCAAAACTTCCAGTTGTTTCAACGAGTCATGAGGGATTTAGAGCTCTCCTTGCTGGAGTATCCATGGCAGGTTCCGCAGCTGCCGCCAGCTTTGGAATCTCTTACTGCGGCCCTGCGCTCATGACTGCTACTGTGGAGAAACCCGAAAGCTACACTGTTAACCTTTTGGGATTAGTATTATCTGAAGCATTGGCTATTTACGGTTTGTTGATAGCGTTTATGCTTGTTGTCTGAAAATTCTGTAAGAATCCAAACGTAAAATAGCCTATAATTCATTTGGAAGTGTTATAAATTTTTTAATTTGATTCGGGGGAATTTTTCTTTGCAATCCTATAGTCAAGCATCTCAAGTTTCTAATTTCAAGCCATTTCAAATTCAGAAAAGCCAAAATAAAACCTATGTTATAGTAATGGGAATATTTTTTCAGCAGAAGTAAACTCATTTTTAGTGGAGCTCTGTCAAGAAACACCTCCAAGTTCACCAAAGACTCGCTGCCGTCCTTTAAAATTTGGTCGAAAATATTTCTGTAAAAGGGATTTTCGACGCTTACAATCGCCCTTGAGAAACGTTCTATCGTGGATTTCAAATCAGGCGCCCTGATCATTTCTTCAATAACACTTTCACTGATTAGCGATGGGGGCATCAAGTAATCCTTTAGCTGACTCTGATTTAATCCCATGCTTTTGCCTCTTAAAATCACTTTAATATTGGCAGAGTCTATCTCGACTCCTAAGATACTTCTTGCCATGTCCTTATCCAAACCGTTAAGCTTTTCAACAGATTCTAATATGCTTTCATAAACAGCCTTGTCTAAAGCTATTTCCAAAGGCAATAAATCTAAAGAGTAACTGTGCCCGCCTAGAGTTTTTTTTATGATTGAAGCATATTCAAGGTCTGGTAGTGAATTTATCACATCCTCGATAGTTTTAGCCCCCGTTAAGAGTGCCCTACATCTATCCCTGTCAAAAGTCCCTAACGGGATAATATGCATTGCAGCCTCGTCAGGATCCATTTTACACTGCACAGCCCTCAGAAGGGTTTTAATGTTTGCAGCTTCAAACTTTTTTGAAATAGCCAAAAGGAGATGTCTGATTTCACCTTGTGAAAATTTAGTCAACTTTTTAAATGTCTTAGCATAATTTTCATTAAGTGCAGCTTCGATAAAAATTGGATCATTTTTTTTGTCTACAGGTATTTTTAATATTTCATTGCGGTACGGTGACGTGGCTAGAAAATAACTAAGGCTTTCGATGTCTTTACCAATCAAACTGACTAACTCATCAGGCTCTATAAGCTTAAGCTTTTCAACCGCAACTCTTGGCATTATCTCTTTGTATTTGAAGGCTTTCATTTTTATGCCGCACTATAGTTTTTCCGCTAGCTCTTTCCGTTTTCGTTGAAGAACCCTTACTCTGATTGCATCTTGCCGCTCAATCTCGTCGAGCATCAATTCAATATAGCGAATTGTGGAATCAAGCTGCGGTATAACTTTAAATCTGAGCCTATTTATCTGCCTCCTCTTTAAAGAGATCATTTCCAGTAGAATTCTTATACCAGCTGTTAACTCTGCTATTTTTACAATCAAATTAATTGCATCATTAACTTTTGAAACAACCTTCTCCAATTGGATGGGTGTCTCGAGTAGGCTAAAACGAGGTTCAAGTTTCAAAGAGTTCTTTTCTTTCAATGCCAAATTAAAAATGGGGAATTGTGAACCAAGAACGCCAGGGGTGGTATTTACTTTAATATCAAAACTTATAGGAGGGGCTGATAGCAGTATTTCTTTAGTTTTCATTACGCCCATTATCATCTCACTTTCAATAAACAAGGAATATGCTTCATGAATTTTTTCATATAACTGGCTTCGTAATAAATTCTCTCTTCGTCTATATTCAATAAGCGTCGATATTAAGGCTTCAAGATCTTTTTGCAATATATCAGCGATGCCTTCGGCTAATGCTTTACGCCGTTTTAATTTTAAAAGTTCTAGACGATTAGGCCTTGCCTCCAGCTTTTCAGAAGACATAAACGCACCTTTTATTTGCTATTCCGACTTTCTATACGTTGGACGATACCTTTTTATTATGAGAGGGTCTATTCTTGTAAGTTCCTCCTCCGGAAGGATCGACAAAACGTTCCAGCCGATATCTAAAGTTTCTTCTATGCCACGGTTTTCGTCAAACCTTTGACTAATAAACTCTCTTTCAAATTGCTCCATAAATTTGAGGTAAAGCTTATCAGTGCTTGTCAGCGCTTTCTCTCCAGAAACTAAGGCGGTTTCTTGAACGATTTTTCCCTGAGCATAAGCATAATAAAGTTGATCTGCCAATTGTTTGTGATCTTCCCGCGTCTTGCCTGGACCAATGCCCTTATCCATAAGTCTAGAAAGGCAGGGCAGAGGATCTATGGGAGGATAAACGCCCCTCTTATACATCCCTCTATCCAAAACTATTTGTCCCTCTGTTATGTAACAAGTCAAATCTGCAATTGGATGAGTTATGTCATCATCAGGCATGGTTAGAATAGGCATCATTGTAACCGATCCCCTTTTTCCTCGTATTATACCTGCCCTCTCATAAATAGACGCCAAATCTGTATACATATAACCTGGATATCCCCGCCTACCAGGGATTTCTAAACGGGCAGCGGAAATTTCCCGTAGTGCTTCACAATAATTGGTCATGTCAATCAAGATGACTAGAACATTCAAGTTCTGCTGAAAAGCAAAATACTCTGCTGTTGTTAAAGCCATCCTTGGAGTTATAATTCTTTCACTAGCAGAGTCTTCAGCGCGATTCACAAACATAACCACATGGCTCATTGCCCCCTGACTTAAAAAGTCGTCCCTGAAGAACTTGATCTCGTCAGACGTGATGCCTAAGGCCGCGAAAACAATTACGAACTCTTCCTCTAAAACTTTGGCCTGCTTTACTATCTGGGCAGCTAATAGTTTATGCGGTAATCCTGTTCCCGAAAGTAATGGAAGTTTCTGCCCTAACAAGAAAGTGTTTAGGCCATCGATGACCGAAATTCCAGTTTGAATAAATTTTGACGGGTGCACTCGTGAATATGGATTAATCGCAGGCCCGTGGATGTCCAGATAATCCTCAGGGATTATGTTCGGGCCGCCATCTGCTGGGTCGCCCCTTCCTGTAAAAATACGTCCAAGCATATCCATTGAAACAGGCAATTTAATAGTTTCACCAGTAAAACGGATAGCGGTTTTTTTAAGATCCAACCCGATGGTTTCTCCAAAAACTTGGATCACAGCAAATTTGTCACTAATCTCTATGATTTGCCCAATTTTATCCCCACGGTCGGGAGTAAGCACCTTAACAATTTCTCCGTAGCCAACGCCTTTTACGGGTTCACAAAAAAGCAGAGAACCCGATATGCCTTTAGCTGTAAAAAACTTGAGGCTCCTTAATGAGTTAATGCTAAAATTAATGTCTGTATAAAGTGTCGAGCTCATGGGGTACTCCCTTGCCTTATCTCTGAAATAAGTTTTTCAATTTGTTCATTCATTTCTTTGCTTATATTCGAGTACACTTCATCAAAGTTTTCCATGGGGGCAATTTTTAGTCGACCTAATTTCTCCCGAACTGGAAGAGAAAGTATCCTTATAAGCGGTACTCCTGAATCTACCGCGATTTTTGCTTTTTTGTAAAAATCCAACAATAAACGGAGTATTTTGTGAGTTTTGTAAATCGGACAATAGGCGTCAACGGGATGAAACGCGTTTTGCACCAGAAAACATTCCTTGAGCATTTTTGCCGCTTCAAAAACGCATCGTTGCTTATCCCCTAAAATTTCAGCTCCAATCAACGCAACAATTTCCCTTAGCTCCTCTTCTTCCTTTAGCAGATTTCTAGCATCTCCGCAAAGTATTTGCCAGTCCTCTGCCACATTCCTAAACCATGGCTCCAAAACGGGAAGATATTCTGAATAACTCATAAACCAATTGATGGCTGGATAATGTCGACGGTAAGCTAAACCAGGATCAAGCGCCCAAAACACTTTTGCTAATCTCAAGGTATTTATAGTTACAGGCTCTGAGAAGTCTCCTCCTGGTGGCGAAATCGATGCCAAAACCGTAATGGATCCATACCTTTCTTCCCCTCCAAGTGTTTGAACATGCCCAGCTCTTGCATAAAATTCTGCCAGTCTGGAAGCAAGATAAGCAGGATAACCCTCCTCGCCAGGCATCTCTTCTAATCTTCCGGAAATCTCTCGAAGAGCTTCAGCCCAGCGCGATGTGGAATCAAGCATTACCGCCACATCATAACCCATATCTCTGTAATACTCTGCCAGCGTTATGCCTGTATAAATGCTGGCCTCCCTTGCGATAATTGGCATATTTGAAACATTTGATATAATTATGGTTCTATCCATTAAGGGTTGATCCGAGTGTGGAGCTTTCAACTTCTGAAATCTTTCCAATACATCGGCCATTTCGTTTCCGCGTTCGCCGCAACCGACATACACAACTACATCCGCGGTACTCCATACAGCGAGCGTTTGCAATAAAACAGTTTTCCCTGTTCCAAATCCGCCGGAAATTACTGCTATCCCCCCTTTTGCGACTGGGAAGAGAGCGTCGATTACTCGTTGCCCCGTTAGTAACGGTGTCGAGGGATGCAACATTCTATTATATGGGCGAGGTTGTCTTACTGGCCATTTATGCATTAGAAATAACTTCTCTGTGCCTTCAGCTGTCTGGACTTCTGCTATTAAATCAGTAACGCTATAATCACCTTCTGTACAAATGCTTTTCAAAGTTCCTTTCAGTCCGGGGGGTGCTAAAACCTTGTGTTCTATAAGTGAGGTTTCATCCACTGTTCCAATAATATCCCCGCCAATAATTTTGCTTCCTTTTTTGACTTTGGGTTTAAAATACCACTTTTTTTTACGATCTAATGGTGGAGCTTCTTCTCCTCTTTTTATAAACGGTCCAGTTTTATCTGCAATGACTGTTAGAGGACGTTGGATTCCATCAAATATTTGGCCAATAAGACCGGGACCACATTCAACTGATAAAGATTCGCCAGTTAAAAAAACTCTTTCGCCAAGTTTTATCCCTTCTGTATCCTCGTAAGCTTGGATAACGGCTAAATCCCCATCAACCCTTATGATTTCGCCAATTATTCTCTCTTTCCCTATTTTAACAAGCTCAAACATACGCGCTTTGCTCATATACTTCGCCGTTATAAACGGACCGGCGATACGAGAAATCACGCCAAAAGCATTTTCAAACAAACTGAATACCTCTTAATTTATTTATGCTTGTCATATTTTTAACTCTACTCCGGTCTTGCGTTTAATGAGCTCTACTACCAAGTCAAATGACAGCTTATAGGGGCCACCAAAATTAGGAATTGTTACAATTATAGGGTAATCATGTTCCTCCGTTATCTGGCTTATTACATCACGCATTTTATCAGCAATAGAATCTGTAAGGATAACAATTGCGAATTCCTTGAGCCTCAATAATCTATAAATATAGTCTTGAGCTTCTTCGATGTTTTTAACATAGTAACTATGTTCAAATCCAGCCAACCTAAAGCAGTTTATAGTATCTTCGTCCGCTGCTATGATTCCAATTTTCATATGTCTCACGCCAGAAAGATTAATATTTATTTAAGAATAATTTGTCGGTTAGATAATAAAATATTTTCGACTTTAAAAGGCTAAAGCAGCATTTAAGCCTAGAAAACCATAATGCCAACGCTAAGAAATTACGCCACTGCTTGTTTATTTATAAAAAGCTTATCATTTAAAGAACTTTAATTTCAATAGCACGCTATGTTTGGAAAATTTTGAAAATACACTGGGAGAACTCTTTTTCCTAGTTCTTTAAACTCTTATCTTTTTAAGGTTAAGGTTTATAAATGGGCTATGCAGACTAAGACTTTAGTTTAAAGGATACTTCAAGGAGAAAAAGTGTATGGAATGGTTCTTGATAACTCCAATAGCGGGTTTAGCTTCAATCGCGTTAGCTGGATATCTATATCGTTATGTGACAAGTCAGGACAGCGGCACTAAGAGAATGCGGGAGATTGCAGGCGCTATAAAAGAGGGCGCAAAGGCTTACTTAAGAAGACAAAATCTAACATTGGCGGCCTTTGTCGCTGTAATGGCCACAGTTTTAGGGGTGCTCTACACGTTTTATGAAGGTTTTCCACAAGGGCTCCCGTTTGGACTCAGTATGGCTATCGCGTATCTTTTTGGCTCACTATGCACAACTGTTGCTGCATATGTTGGTATGATGGCGGCTGTTGAGGCTAATGTCAGGGCGGCCAACGCGGCAAAGCAAGGATTGAAAAAAGCTTTTCCTGTGGCCTTTTACGGTGGCGCAGTCATGGGTTTATCCATTGTAGGTTTAGCTCTTTTGGGTATAAGTTTACTTTACTATGTCTTCCATATAGTTTTAGGATGGGGCCTTGTTAAAGCTGCAAACGTGGTTTTGAGTTTCGGTTTTGGAGCTAGCGCCTTAGCACTTTTTGCAAAAGCGGGTGGGGGCATATACACCAAGACTGCGGATATTAGCGCAGATCTTGTTGGGAAGGTTGAACTTGGGATTCCAGAGGATGACCCTCGAAATCCAGCAGTTATCGCAGATAACGTGGGGGATAATGTTGGGGATGTTGCAGGGATGGGTGCTGACTTAATAGACTCGTACATTGCCAGCATTGTAGCTGCTATGATAATTGGTGCAACAATGGGCATAAGTAGTTTAGTAGCGTTGCCTCTTTTAATTGCTTCTATTGGACTTTTCGCTTCGATAATAGGCGCTTTCATTGTCAAGTTAAGTGTAAAGGGCAATCCTGGAGCTGCCCTTAACCGTGGATCCTTTGCTACATGGGTAATCTTCGCTGTTTTCTTATTAGTTGTTACTCGTTTTTCCGGATTGCCAAATAGCCAGTGGTTGGGAGTGCTTCTACCAACAGTTGCTGGACTAATCGCTGGAGTAATAATTGGAATAACCTCTGACTACTTTACGTCCATAGATAGGATGCCAGCAAAGAAAGTGGCAAGAGCGTCAACAACCGGTGCTGCAATAAATATACTTACAGGATTTTCCTATGGTGTTGTGAGCATAGTTCCACCGATAATTGGTATATGCGCCGCTACTATTGCCGCTTGGAACTTGGCTGATATGTTTGGGATCGATGCCGTTTACGGGATAGCCATAGCCGCTGTAGGTATGCTCGCGACTGTGGGGATGACGCTATCCGCAGACGCCTATGGGCCAGTGTCCGACAACGCAAAAGGTATAGCTGAACAGTCGGGTTTGGGTGAAGAGGTTATTGAGATTGCAGACAGGCTTGATGCAGCAGGAAACACCACGAAGGCTATAACAAAGGGCTTTGCCATTGGCGCCGCAGCCCTAACTGTTTTGGCCCTTTTTGGTGCATACAAGGAACTAGTGGAGCATGTGCTTACCGACCTTAAAGGCGTGCCTTACACGCTTACTCTGAATTTAATGGACCCAAAAATTGTTGCCGGGATTTTTATTGGCGGTATGATGCCTCCACTGCTTTCGGCGCTGCTAATTTTGGCTGTTGGACGAAACGCTGAGAGAATGGTTGAGGAGGTTAGGCGCCAGTTTAGGGAGATCCCAGGGCTTATGGAGGGCAAAGCGAGGCCGAATTATGCTAAATGTGTGGATATTGCCACAAAAGGTGCGATTAAAGAGCTTATGCTACCATGTCTATTAGCTATAATAGTTCCAATTATAACTATGGTGGCTTTAGGTAAGGAGGCGTTGGCAGGATTCTTGGCTGGAAGCATTGTTACTGGCATAATCTTTGCTTTGTTTATGGCTAATTCTGGTGGGCTTTGGGACAACGCTAAAAAATTCATCGAATCTGGGGCTCATGGAGGTAAAGGTTCAGAAGCCCATAAAGCTGCGGTTATAGCCGACACTGTTGGCGATCCCTTCAAGGACACTGCTGGCCCATCGCTAAACACCATGATTACTGTGATGTCTCTGGTGGCTGAAGTTTTTGCTCCATTAATACTCTTATTAACCATTTAACACTCCCATAATTTTTGTTGATAAACCTCATATTTTAACAAAAATAAAGAAGAATTTTTATTAATACGTAAAATCAATGTGATTAACTCTAACGCTATAAAGGCGATGTTACAATTGTCAAAGCCTTGGCACGCTATGAAAACTGAAGAAGTGTTAGATGAGCTTAAGGTTGACCAAGAAGGGCTGTCTCGTCAGGAAGCATCTGAAAGGCTACAAAAGTATGGCTATAACGAGCTCGTAGAGAGAAAACGGATTACTCCATTCCAGATATTTGTGAACCAGTTTAAGGACATTTTTGTAATTATGCTTTTAATTGCTGTAGCCATTTCAGTTGCTATAGGATGGTATAAAAGTACAACCGCAGCAAATGGCGGCGCCCTTGACGAATACGTGGACGCTATAACTATTAGCGCAATCGTTGCCTTAAACGCCATCGTTGGCTTTGTGCAAGAATACCGTTCAGAAAAAGCAATTGAAGCCATGAAAAGACTTGCAGCCCCTCGAGCCAGAGTCTATCGCGATGGTAAAGAAATCGTTATTCCCGCAAAAGAAGTTGTGCCTGGTGACATCATTATACTTGAGGCAGGAGATCGGATACCAGCTGATGCCCGAATAATAGAGGCTATAGAGTTAAAAACTGAAGAGGCCGCGTTAACCGGTGAGTCCACACCGGTTAATAAGAGCATGGAGGTTGTTGACGAGAAAACATCCGTTTCCGATAGGGTTAACATGGTTTTCATGGGGACCCATGTAACCTACGGTAGAGGAAAGGCCGTTGTTACAGCTACCGGAATGAACACAGAGTTCGGCAAAATCGCCGAAATGGTTCAAACAGTGGAGGAAGAAGAAACCCCCCTGCAGCAAAAGCTGGGGCGCTTCGCTAAGAAGCTTGGAACAATAATTGTGGCTGCTTGTGTGATTATTTTTATTCTCGAAGTTATACGGGAAGGCTACCACCTTGAGAATATCGTAGATGTTTTTATGACGGCTGTTGCTTTGGCTGTTTCCGCCGTTCCTGAAGGTTTACCTGCTGTAGTAACCGTCTGTTTGGCTTTAGGCGCAAGGGAGTTAGCAAAAAGAAATGCTCTCCTTCGGAGGCTTGCTTCTGCTGAAACCTTGGGAGCAGTTACAGTAATATGTTCAGACAAAACTGGTACGTTAACAAAAGGAGAAATGACCGTGCGCAAAATATACACAGGTGAAAAAATCATAGATGTTAGCGGAGTTGGATACGAAGCTAAAGGGGAATTTCTTATAGATGGAAAACCTTTAAACGCAAAAGCTGATTATGACCTGCGTTTACTTCTTGAAGCATCAACCCTATGCACAAATGCACAGCATGATGGAGCAAATATTATTGGAGACACAACTGAAGGCGCCTTGATAGTTGCAGCTGCCAAGGCCGGAATAAAAAAGGAAGATTTGGAGAAAACGTTTCCACGAGTTCACGAAATGCCCTTCACCTCTGAGAGAAAGCGCATGGCAACTGTTCATAAGTTGCCAGATGGTAAAGTTTTCGCTTATGTAAAGGGTGCGCCTGAGATAATCCTTGAACGCTGCATACACATGATGATTAATGGGGAAAAAACAAGGCTAAGCGATAGAAAGCGTAAGGAAATTCTTAAAGTAAATGAGGAAATGGCCGGAGAAGCACTACGTGTTTTAGGGGTAGCGTTTAAAGAAATTGATCCTTCCGCAACTGAAAAACTTGATGAAGAAACAGTGGAAAACGGCTTAGTGTTTGTTGGTTTAGTCGGCATGATTGATCCGCCTAGGGAAGAGGCAAAAATTGCAGTTAAAAAATGCGAAGAAGCGGGAATAAAAACCGTCATGATAACTGGGGATCACAAGCTAACAGCAGTGGCGGTAGCAAAAGAGTTGGGAATTTTAAAAAGCAACGAAGCAAGCATGACACTAACAGGCTCAGAGCTCGACGCCTTAAGCGATGAGGAATTCGAAAAAATTGTTGAAAAAGTTTCTGTCTATGCAAGAGTTTCTCCAGAACATAAACTTAGAATAGTTAAATTCTTGAAAAAGAATGGGCATATAGTGGCAATGACTGGAGATGGCGTTAATGATGCCCCTGCCCTCAAGCAATCCGATATTGGAATTGCAATGGGCATAAGTGGCACTGATGTTACAAGAGAAGCTGCTGACATTGTTTTAGCTGACGACAACTTTGCCACAATTGTGAACGCTGTTGAAGGCGGAAGAACAATATATGACAACATCAGAAAATTCTCCTTCTTCCTCATGAGATGTAACTTCGACGAATTAGCCTTAATCGGAACCTTCGCGTTACTAGGCTTAGAACTCCCATTAACCGCGCCCATGATACTGTGGCTAAACCTGGTTACAGATGGCGGACCCGCACTTGCATTAACCATGGATCCCCCTGAAAAAGATGTTATGAAAAGGCCTCCACGTAACCCAAGAGAAGGAATATTACATGGAAGGTTTGCTTCAATAATAGCGACTTTTATACTGCAATTTGTTTTAACAGGAGGACTGTTCTACTGGCAATACTACCTTCTCCCTGATCCTTTAACCCCTGAAAAACTTGCTAAAGCTAGAACCATGGCTTTTGTTCGGGCAACCTTCCAAGAACTGTTTGTTGTTTGGAACTGCCGATCAGAAAAACACAGCGTCGGGAGAATGGGAAAAGATAACTTCAAAAACAAGTTCTTGTTAATTTCCGTGGTAGTTTCAGCTATAGCAACAATCCTTGTCCCCTACTTTGGTTTAATGGGTACTCTTTGGCTGGACGACCCGATAGCATGGACACTCGCAATAGTTGCTTCCATGTCAGGCTTGTTTATACTCCCAGAGATCTTTTACGGAAGAAAAATATGGAAGTGGCAATGAAATACCCGCATAAAACGGCATTCAGTAGTTAAACAGGACGTGGCAACTTAAGTCTTAAGTTGTGGGTTTTTTTGTTTTCTTTTATGTTTGGCGTTAAGTGTTTGGTTGAGGGGCTGAGGCTTTTTGAGGGGAACAGGGTTGCGTTAGGCTTTAAGGTTCTTGGTTTGGCTATGTATTTTCAGATTTCAAGCCTTAGGCCTTAGGAGGACAGCAGGGGTGCTTTCA
>WUQU01000175.1 GCA_009889605.1 Candidatus Bathyarchaeota archaeon
AGGAACGGAATAATTAATGATTGTAACCAAAATGACGTGACGTCGCGTTACTTAAAACTTATTATAGATTGATCCTTATGGTTACGCAAGACGTATATGTTATAATTTTTTTCGAAAGGAGACATGGAAGATGGAATTTGATCGAGTCAGAAATGAGGAGCAACGAAAAATCAGAGTGGAGCAAATAAAAAATGCGGCTATTAAGCTTTTTGATACCGAGCAATTTCACGAAATTGACTTAACTAAGATTGCCAATGAAACCAGCTTTACACGAGGCAACTTATATAAATATATTTCTTCCAAGGAAGAAATTTATCTTCTTGTTGCACTGGATGAAATCAATAATTGGATTAGCGATCTAAAAAAAACCTTCACCTCTGACATGACTCATGAGATCAAGGATTTTTCACATCAATGGGCACAAGTTTTATATCGGCATCAACGGTTTTTAAAGCTTGTTTCCATGCTCTTTACAACGATTGAGAGAAATGTTTCTCTTGAAAGGCTTGTAGATTTTAAAAAGCAATTTTTTATTACCATGTCCGAGTTAAACAGCCAACTTAACATTGTTTTCCCTGCATGGGATGATAAAACCATCGATAAATTCCTTCAGCTGCAATCACATTATGTGATCGGATTGTTCCCGTATACATCACCGACACCGATCCAAAAACAGGCCATGGAGCTAGCCGGAATGAATTATGAATCTCTTAATTTTGTTAACGATTTTGCTGAGTTCATTTCCTATACCGTAAATTATTTAAATAGTAATTTGGCTAATCAAAGTTAGTACTTGAGTTAACAGACCTGTTCAAGAGCAGCAACAAGCAATAAGCAGGGGGCTGCCCATGAATTGAGCAGCCCCCTTTCTATTGTTCGCATATATCCGCGACATAGCGATGTCCTTTATCGCTGTATTGCCTGCTTTATTTTTTTACACTTCAAAATAGAATGGCTCAACACATACAGGCTTGGATACGGAAACACTCAGACCGGTATATTCCAGACGTCCGCTGGCCTTGTCCACCCGGAATGTAACGATATTGTTGGTATCGCGGTTGGCGGCAATCAGATAATTGCCTCCCGGCGTAAGCGCAAAGTGGCGCGGATGCTG
>WUQU01000176.1 GCA_009889605.1 Candidatus Bathyarchaeota archaeon
ATTTTCAAGTCTAAGATATTTGAACCATAATTAACGGTTATGAAAGTAGAATCTTTAAAAGAAACGTTGATTCTGGGATGTGCTACAATTATACATTGTTCCGCTTTACTTAAACAAAGCTTTATACTTTCCAGAAGTAGAATTGGGCTTTTCCCCGTTTTTTGCTGTCAACAAGTCCTTGTGCCTTAAGCTTCTCGAGGGTAAGCCTTATTCTGGTGTAGAGGCTAGGGGCTCCTTCTGGCCATGTTGAGAAAGGTCCATTTAGTTTGTCTTTGTCGATGCCGTAGATTTCTACCATCAGTCCCATGATTGTGTAAGCGTCTTTTGGGTTCTCTTGGAGGTGCTTTTTGATTTTGTCAATTACATTGTTGTTTTCGAGTTGGCTGCGGGGGCCACAGAGAAGCCTAATGAAGTTGAAGTCAAGGGCAAGATTATAGAGTTTCTCTGGTGGGCTGAAAAACAGGGATACTCTAAGGATACCATAAGAGGGTATGGATCCTGTCTAAGAGCGTTACTGAAGCGGGGGAGCAAATCTGTTAGAGCCAGAATCTGTTAAGGATGTTTTGGCGAAAGAAAAAGCTTGGAGCGCCAACAGACGGAGAAATATTATCAACAGCTATACAACTTTCATCAAATTTAATGACTTAAAATGGGAAAAGCCGAAGTGCAAGGTCGAACGCAAAATCCCATTCATACCGATGGAACAGGAAATCGACACCTTAATTGCAGGATCCAACAAAAAGCTTGCCACATTTCTGCAACTGTTGAAGGAAACGGGAATGCGCTCAGGAGAAGCAAAACGTCTACTATGGATTGACATCGACTTTGAAAGGCGACTAATAATTCTTAACTGCCCAGAGAAAGGAAGCAACCCGAGAATATTTCCAATAAGCCAAAAACTAATCGATATGCTTAACGCCTTGCCCAGAAACAGCCACCAAGTCTTTAACAACAAATCCCTAAACAGTCTAAAATCAACATTCATGGAAACTCGCAAAAGATTAGCGCATAAACTTCAAAATCCGCGCCTGCTAAGGATAAGTTTCCACACGATAAGACACTGGAAAGCAACGATGGAATACCATAAAACAAAAGACATCCTCCACGTTAAGAGTTTGTTAGGCCACAAAAAACTTGAAAACACTGAAATCTACATAAGCCTTGAGAAAGCGTTATTCGGAGACCCATACAATCAAGAATTCCACGTAAAAGTGGCGGCAACACCACAAGAAATCCAACCTCTATTATAAGTGGGATATGAGTACGTCTGCGAAAAAGACGGTCTCATGTTCTTCCGAAAAAGAAAATAGCATCTCCCTGCACTAAAAACCTACGGAGTCAGGTGAAAACAAGGCGGGGTTGCCCTAGCCTGGTAGGGGGCAGGCCTGCTAAGCCTGTGGTCGGTAACGGCCGCGCGGGTTCAAATCCCGCACCCCGCGCCATTTCAGAAACAGAGTTTCCCGACTCCTTTGGCGTATTTGTTTGTTTAAGGCGGTTTTGAGGCTTGTGTCGTGATGTTTTTGTGTTTACGTTTACGCTGGTAAATTGTAATTGTTTATTGTGCTGGCTAAGGTTTTCAGCTGCCATTTTTAGTCATCGTTTAAGTAAGGGTATTAAAGCTACAACCAGAAAGGCTACTCCAGCCCAAAAGGGGCTTCCTGTTAAAAGCCAAACTACGATGGCGATTATAGCGGCGTGACTTGGATTGCTGCTAAAGTTTTTATAGAGATGGCTTTTGGTTCTATGCCCAGTTTAGAGTTGCCTGTTTAATCTTTTCTTTTTTTGATGCATTATTGATTTTGTATGGTTGGTCTGGATGTTTATTATGTATTTTTGGTTCATATTCTGAGTTTATATTCGGACTTTTGATTTTAAATAATGTTTATTAAATCTTAAGAATTGCTATATTGTTGGTGGAGGTGGTGGAGTAAGTATAAGCGTAGGTGGTGGAAAATGGGAGAAAAACCAAACATAAAATGTCAAAAATGCGGATACGAATGGCACACAAAATCAAAGCTCAAAATGGTGACTTGCCCATCGTGCAACCAGAAAATCCCCAACCTAACGTTAAGACTGCGCCGTCTAATAAAGGCAATTGCGCAGCAGAGACGCGGAATCATAGGTCTAGAAGCTGCTATAGTGTTAATTGCCTTCGTCATAATTGCCGCAGCATTCAGCTTTATGGTTGTGAATCAGGGCTTATACGCCACTGAAAGAGGCAAAGTAGTTATCCAGGAAGGCTTAAAGCAAGCAAGCACGCCGCTAACGATAGATGGAACAACGTTTGTAAGAACAACTGTCAACGGCAAAACTGTAAATGTCGTAATAGTTCCGGTAAAGGCTTTCGGAGTGAAATTTGTTGCCTTTGGAAGAAACCAAACAGTCATAACCCTAAGAGTAGGAGAAAAAGCCTGGGCTAACGCATACTGTGGAGTACTCTACGACAGCACTGACACAAGCAAAACTTATGATCCTTCACTGCGATACAAAAACGGAACCCAGGCTGTAAAATTCGACGATTTTGTAGGCTTCAGTTACAATAAAACTGCATGGGTTTATGTAAACGGCACTTATGGCAGCAATCTGATTACTGGGGCTGTACTTGCTATTGCGAACAGTAACGGCGACGAGGCCTTAGACACAGGCGAGAAGGGCTATCTGATCGTAACTCTTGCGGCTGAGGATGCTGCTCCCGCTAGGACTGCAATAAACATTGAGATAAGACTGGACAAAAGCGCTACCCTTTCGATTGAGATTACAATACCTGAGTCGATGCCTCCGAACACGTATTTGCCAATCATATAGGAGGTGTGGTTCATGAAGAATATGGTTAAGAGTAGGCGGGGTATAGTTGGCATTGAAGCAGCCATTATGCTTATAGTCTTCCTGATAATCGCTGCAGCCCTCAGCTACGTAGTCATAAACATGGGCTTCTACACAACGCAAAAGACAAAAGAAACAATGCAGACAGGCCTCGGCGAATCACTAACAGCCCTACAACTGGACGGTGTAGTCACAGCTAAAACTAGCGATGACAAAGCAATACAATACATTGTTGCACCAGTGAAACTGTCGGCTGGTAGAGGGGCTGTTGATCTCGGCTCTTCCTCAGTGGTGGTTTCAGTATATCTACCCGGTGCTACGTTGATAAACATCTATGAAGGCGCGGTGAAGGCTGATGGCAACGTGACATGGGATGATCTAAATGGTACTTTAGGTTTAGATGACAACAAGGCAAAGTTCGCAATATACAACGGCGATGACGACCATGTGCTAGAGTCAAACGAAAAAGCGTTCCTAGTGATTAAACTTGGCGCGGATAACCCGCTTAAAGACTACGAAACCATAAAAATTGAAGTTAGAACAGCCAAAGGCGCTGCTTTAACAGTCGTCCGTACAGCTCCAGGCGGCTTAAGCGAAAACTCATTTGTTGATCTTGGCTAGGCAGCGTGGTCTCTCTTACTCCACCCCACCCCCACTCCTTTTTTATATATGCCATTACATAACGTTTTAACATCTGCTTCTGTATCCGTTTATGCATCCGAGTTTTATTTCTCTGGCTAGTTCAGCTATTTTAGGCAGCGTTTTAAACGGGTCCTCTGAATTCGCCGTATATATTCTTGCGTAGGCGCTTCCAACAACCACCCCATCCGCGCCCGCAGCCACTATGGCTTCAACGTGTTCCCTTTTTGAAATTCCAAAACCAACAATTACTGGAATTTGCGTTTCTGTTTTGACCGTTTTTATAAGCTTTAAAGTTGAATGGTGCTTTTTCACTTTGGCTCCAGTAACGCCCTCAACTCCTATAAGATAGACAAAGCTTGACGCGTTTTCCAATATTTTTTTAAGCCTTTTCCGAGAGGTTGTGGGAGCCACTTGAAGGATTAGGGATAACCCTGCTTTATCCGTTAAACACATGAAGGGTTCTGCTTCTTCCAATGGAAGGTCTGGAATCAAAACTGCTTGGGCTCCAGCATTTTCCACTTTTTCCATGAAGTTTTCAAGACCCATGGCGTAAGGTATATTGAAGTAGGTGGTTACAACTAATGGAACCTTTACACCGCCAGCCCTAAGTCTTCTAATTCCTTCGATACACTTGGCAGGTGTAACGCCGCCTTTCAAGGCTCTTTCGCAAGCCGCTTGAAAAACGGCGCCATCGGCTATAGGGTCGGAAAAGGGAATGCCAAACTCTATTATGTCTGCGCCGTTTTCCGCCAATGTTTCTATAAGCCTTATTGAAAACTCTTCATTGGGATCCCCATAGTATACATGCGCCATATGGGCGCCTTCCCTTCGCTCTTTCAATTCTTGAAATTTCTTTTCAAGATCCATAGAAATACCTCAAAATAGTGTCTAAGTCCTTGTCACCTCTTCCAGAATAGTTTATAACCACAATTTCGTCTTCGCTGAACTCTTCCCTATGGTTTAACACGTAGGCTATTGCGTGGGCGGTCTCCAAAGCTGGAATAAGCCCCTCTGTCTTGCCCATCGCTTTTACCGCCTCAAAAACTTCATGGTCAAAAGCGTAGCATGGTTTAACCCTTCCAGCCTCACATAAATAGGATAGTTCGGGTCCTCTTCCAGGATAGTTTAACCCCGCAGCCCGAGTTTTCGAAGGCCTAATTTGGCCATGCGTGTCCTGCATTACTTGCATTAAGCTTCCGTGAAGGACTCCGGGTTTGCCAAGCTGGAAGGCGGCAGCGCTGTTGTCTGCGCCTAGGCTTTCCCCACCGCCCTCGACAAAATAAAGTCTTACGTCCTTTTCGTCTATGAAGGGTTTGAAGGCGCCTAGGGCGTTGCTTCCTCCGCTTCCACAAGCCACAATCGCGTCTGGGAGTCTTCCCTCTTTTTCCAATATCTGCCGCTTAATCTCGTTGCCTATTACACTTTGGAAGGTTGCAACAATTGTTGGAAACGGATGCGGGCCCACAGTGGAGCCCATGAGGTAATGAGCTGTTCTGGAACAAGCCGCCCACTCCCTTAGGGTTTCGGAAACCGCGTCCTTTAAAACGCCGGCACCTGTTTTTACTGGTTTTATTTTGGCGCCTAGAAGCCGCATCTTTTTAACGTTGGCAGCTTGGCGTTCTATGTCTTTTATGCCCATGAAAATTTCTGTTTTTAAGCCGCAGATGTTGCCTGCCATAACCGTTGCAAGCCCGTGCTGTCCCGCAGCGGTTTCGGTTATTAAACGTTTTTTACCCATTTTTTTCGCCAGCAAAGCCTGTCCCAAGGCGTTGTTAAGTTTGTGGGAGCCTCCGCAGAGCAAGTCTTCCCTTTTTAAATAAACCTTAAACCCCACTAGCCGGCTGAAGTTTTTAGCATAATAAAGCGGGGTGGGTCTTCCACCGTAATCCCTAAGCAGTCCATTAAGTTCTTCTTGGAACTCCGCTGTTGGATAAAACCTTTCAAAGGCTTCCTCCAACTCTATAAGCGCATGCATCAAAGTTTCGCTCACATATTGCCCACCGTATTTTCCAAACCTTCCCTTCAACATTTCCCAAGCATCCTTGTAGATTTAAAACAGCTTTTAATCATCATTTAACACGCTTTTTGCGTTTCTAATGAAAGCGTTAACTTTCTCAGGATCTTTAATTCCGGGTTTTGATTCCACGCCGGTGGAAACATCCACTGCATAGGGTTTAACCATTTTAACGGCTTCTTGAACGTTGCTGGGATTTAGGCCTCCAGCCAATATCAAAGGCTTTGGATATATGGCTTCTCTTATGCGTCTGCTGATGTTCCAGTCATGGGTTATGCCTGTTCCCCCGTATCTGCTTGGTAAACTGGAATCGGCAAGAACTGCATCAAAAAGTTTTGATTCCTGAAGAGCCTCATTTAATGACTCTTCAGCTTTCACATGTATCGCTCGCACTAACGGAGTGTTTGGCAATTTTTTCTTTAGGAATGCAACGTCGAAGGATTTTTCTCCGTGAATCTGAATTATATCCGGCTTTAGGCGTTTATGAAAGTTTAAAATTTCGTTTTCGTCACGGGGGACAATCACCACGACGCTCTTCACGAACAGTGGAACAAGCTTGATTAACTTTTCAGCCTTCTCGAGGGTTATGTTCCGTGGCGATGAGGGGACTTCTACAACGAAACCCGCGGCGTCGGCGCCCATGCTACAAACCATGTTTAAATCCTCTTCATTAGTTATTCCGCAGATTTTGACTTTAACTTGCATCATAAAGCATGCACAAGCTCCCTAACCTTCTCTTCGATGTTATTTGCCAACATAATTGCTGAGCCTATCAAAAACGCTTTAACACCGCAGGCACGCAAAAAACGTATGTCTTCTGGCTTTTGAATCCCACTTTCGCTTACAACTACTTTTCCGCATTCGCCAACGACGGACATGATCTGGCGGGTTACTTCTAAGTCGACTTTTAGAGTTTCCAAGTTGCGGTTGTTTATTCCCACCAAGTCAGCTTCTGTTTCAAGTGCAGACAAAAACTCTGCCGCGTCATGGGTTTCAAGGAGCACTTCAAGCCTTTTTGAATGGGCAATTTTAATCATGTCTTGAACCGAGTAACCGACATAGCCCCGCCTAAAAACTGAAAAAATTAGCAGTATTGCATCTGCTCCTATTTTTGATGCCGCTTCTATCTGAACTGGGTCGATTATTATGTCCTTCATTAAAACTGGAAGGTTAACAGTGCGCTTAACTTCCTTTAACATTTCAATGGAGCCGCTGAAATATTTAGGTTCGGTTAGGACAGATATCCCGGAGGCTCCGCCGCGTTCCATGGCCCCGGCAATATCTCTTACGTCTTTAATAATTCTTAAATTTCCATGGGAAGGAGAAGAAGGCTTAATTTCAGTTATTATCGGCACGTGTTTGCACTTTGTTATGGTGTCTTTTAGGCTTAAATGGCGGGTGACTTTTCTATCGTCGTCAACTTTGTAGTATCCTTTCGCTATGGTTTTTTCTGCATCCCTTACTAGGATGTCGAGAAAATCAGCCATATTTCGTCTCCAACTCCTCAAGTTTAGCAAGGTCACTGCCCTCATAGGCCTTAATCAAAGCCTTCAATTTTTTGTAGGCTGTTCCGCTTTCGATAGACTCTTGAGCAAGTTCCAGTCCATAACGGAAGTCGTCTGCTTTTCCACCCACCACTATGCCCGCAGCCGCGTTAACCAAAACCATATCCCTTTTGGGGTCGCCAGCCTTTAAAAGGCCGTTAAGAATTTTAAACGCGTATACAGCGCTTTCTTCTGGAGTTGTTCCAACAATTTCTTCGGGCTTTGCCTTTCGCACGCCTAAATCTTTGGGTGTTACCGTTAAAGTTTTAATTTCTCCGTTTTTCAGCCATGCAACTGATGTTTTGCCAATGGTGGAAATCTCGTCTAAGCCGTCTAAACCGTGAACCACCATGGCTTCTTTCAAGCCGAGGTTTTTAAGCACCCTTGCAATTTTGTCCACAAGGGCTGCTTCGTAAACGCCTATTAGTTGGGCGTCTGCGCATGCGGGGTTTGCCAAAGGCCCTAAAATGTTGAAAACTGTTCTTATGCCTATTTCTCTTCTTGGGCCGGCAGCGTTTTTCATGGCTGGATGGAAAACTGGCGCGAACATGAACCCTATGCCAATCTGCTCTACTGCCTTTTCAACGGTTTCGGGTTTTACATTTAAGTTAAGTCCCAATTTTTCCAAGACGTCGGCGCTGCCGCTTTTGCTTGTAACTGAACGGTTTCCATGCTTGGCTATTGTTATTTCTGCTCCGGCAACCACAAAGGCGGCGGTTGTGCTCACGTTAAACGTTTTAAGTTTGTCTCCTCCTGTTCCGCAAGTGTCCACAAGGCGTCCATGGACTTTTGGATTGATTTTATGGCAGAAATCGCGCATTACAGCGGCGAAGGCGCTTATTTCTTCAATGGTTTCGCCTTTAATTCTCAATGCTGTTAGGAAGGCTGCTATCTGTGCCTGTGTAGCTTCTCCCAACATTATTTCCTTCATTACTCCGCGGGATTCTTCATAGGTTAAATCCTGTCCATCAACCAGTTTTTCTATAGCCTCTTTTATCATGCAGTCTTCACCAGCTGTAGAGGAAATTTTTCAAAATTTCCTTGCCGAACTCGGTTAGGATGGATTCTGGGTGAAACTGGATGCCTTCGATGGGGTAGGCTGTATGGCGGACGCCCATAACTTCGCCGTCGTCAAGCGCCGTGGCAGTTATCTTCAAACATTTAGGGAGAGACGCCTTATCCACAACAAGCGAGTGATACCGCGTAGCCCTTATAGGATTGTGCAATCCTCTAAAGATACCTTCTCCATCATGTTTTATGAGACTTGTTTTTCCATGCATCAGTTTTTTGGCTCGGACAATTCGCCCGCCAAAGGCAAAAGCCAATCCTTGATGCCCAAGACAGACGCCTAAAGTTGGAATTTTGGGGCTTATGTTCCTCAAAATTAGGGCGCACACTCCAAAATATCGTTTTTCTTCCGGAGTGCCTGGTCCTGGAGAGATAACTATCCTTTCGGGTTTTAGTTTTGAAACTTTTTGCAATGTGAGCTCATCGTTTCTGTATACTATGGGAGTTTCTCCAAGCTCTCCAATGTATTGGACAAGATTATAAACAAAGGAGTCATAATTGTCGATGACTAACACCTTCATTTTATCCGCCTTCAGAAGAGAGTTGTAGGGCTTTTAGCAGAGCTGAAGCCTTATGCTCAGTTTCAACCCACTCTTTTTCAGGTATGGAGTCTGCAACTATGCCTGCTCCAGCTTGAATGTAGGCTTTATCATCTTTTGCGATAAGCGTCCTTATGGTTATGGCAAAGTCAGCGTTTCCGTTATAGGAGAAGTAGCCTAAAGCGCCCGCATATGGGCCTCTTCTAGAAGGCTCCGATTCCTCAATTATTTCCATGGCTCGGACTTTCGGCGCGCCGGAAACTGTTCCAGCGGGGAAAAAAGCCCTTAACGCGTCGTAGCAGTCGCAGCATCTTTTAAGTCTTCCAGTAACTCTTGAAACTATATGTTGGACATGGCTATACTGGTAGACTTGCATGAATTCTGGCACATGAACTGTTCCAAACTCTGAAACCTTACCGATGTCGTTTCTGGCTAAATCCACAAGCATAACGTGTTCCGCACATTCTTTAGGGTCTAACAAAAGCTCCCGCATCAAAGCCTCATTTTCGCCTGCGTCTTTAACGCGCGGCCTAGTTCCCGCTATTGGAAAAGTTTCCACAATGCCGTTTTCCACCCTTACAAGCATTTCCGGGCTTGAACCCACTAGTTGGCGAGAACCCATCTTAAGGAAGTACATGTACGGCGATGGGTTGATTTTTCGCAAAGCCGTGTAGAAAGGAATTAGGCTTCCTTCAAATCTGAATTCATAGCGTTTTGAAAGGACAACTTGGAAAATGTCGCCTGAAGCTATGTATTCCTTGGCTTTGGCAACAATTTTTTCGAATTCTGTCTGCTTAATGTTTGCTTTCGGCTCAGAATAGGTGAAAGTGTCAATTTCGCAGTTTCTTCCCATGAGCGTGGCTATTTGGGAAAGGCGGTTTTCGCCGATATAATAATAGAAGGTTTCGCCGCTTTTGTGGTTGAAGATTATTCCATCGTTGAAGATGCCCATTTCAAAGTCTGGCAGTTTTAAGTCGTCGACGGCGATTTCTGGCAGCTTCTCCCAGTAACGAATAGAGTCGTAGGACACATATCCGACTGCTCCTCCTAAAAAACGGTGTCCTTCTTGTGGAATATGTTGGCTGCCAATAAGCTCTTTTGTTAAAAGTAATGGGTCATCTGCTTTGCTGATGGTTTTTTCCTCGGTAACTCTGTTGTATACTTCAGCTTTTCCGTTTTTCACGGTCAGAACCAAACTGGGGTTGAATCCGATGAAGGAGTATTCGGCAAGTTTTTCATGGCCTTCCACGGACTCTAAAATGTAGGCGTAGTCATAACATGTGCAGATTTTTGCGAATAAATCCAGAGGGGATACCCTATCATTGAGTTTTACAATTTTTGGCGTGTTATTGGCGTTTTCTGTTAGGCCAAAGGTGATTCCCCATGTTATGCCCTCGCCAACAAAATGCATAAAAGGACATATTTAAACCTTAACGAACAAAAATGTACCTTAGAAATTGTGCACTACTAAACAGTCAAGCTTTCCACCAGAAAGGCCATTTTAGTGTTGCAAAAACTTTTACTCCAAGCTTGCCAATTCTATTTTGTTGGTGATAAATGTTGGATGTAAAACTTTTAGTTGATGGCAAAGAAATCGCGTTGAACGAGTTTGTTATGAAAATCCTAGGCGGAACCGTAGTTGGGGCAGTAACTTCCCTTCGGGGAGTGAAAGGCGACTGGAACGAGATTGAAATAAAAATCAAGAAGTAACAGGGCCAGGTAGAGAAATTGATACCTGAAACGCATAAAGGGCATTTAGAAGAAGAACTAAGGGCTAAGCTGGAAAGACCCGTTAAACTTGTTGTTTTCACTCAGGAAACTGAATGCCTATACTGTGCTCAGACTAGAAGCCTCATGGAAGAATTAGCCGCCCTAAACAGCAAAATTACTGTTGAAGTTTATAATTTCCTAGCTGATGCGGCGAAAGTCAAAGAATACGGCGTTGATAAGGTTCCAGCTGTGGCTATTATTGGCGAAAAAGATTATGGGATAAGGTTTTATGGGCTGCCCTACGGCTATGAATTTCAAACCCTCTTAGACACCATAATCAACGTTTCAAAGGGGAAAACTGACCTACCCGAAAACGTTAAAGAAAAACTGAAAACCATAACCGCTCCGGTGCATATCCAAGTTTTTGTAACCTTAACTTGTCCCTACTGTTCAGCAGCTGCAATTTCAGCCTACAAGTTTGCCATGGAAAACGACTTGATAAAGGCTGACGTTGTGGACGTTAGCGAGTTTCCCCATATCGGGCTTAAGTATGGCGTTATGGGAGTTCCCAAAACCGTTATAAACGAACGCGTAGAATTCATCGGAGCGGTTCCCGAGGAAATACTTTTAGAACATGTTTTACTTGCCGCCCGCCAACATTAACAACGGTGTTTAAACTGTCTAAAAAGGAAACCTTACACCTAGTTTTTATTTACAGTGGAGCCTTTGCAGAACGCGTTATACGGAACCTCATAAACGACCCGAGCTTCTGCAAGTCATGTGGCTTATACTGCGATTCCTGCAAATACGGCGTTTACACCTATGTGCGCAACATACGCGCTGCCATAGAACTGCCAAGCCCTTCTGAACTGCCGCCCTTTATAGATAAGCCAGAAGATTACATGCCCAAAAGCATGCCTAAAGCGGATTTATGTGTAGCTTCCGGCGTGCATAAGGACTTACTTCTTGAGCTGCCCTATTACATTGAAAAGTTTGGCGTAAAAGCCCTCTTAGTGCCCGTAGAAGACTTCAACGAGGTGCCTTCTGGCTTGAGGAAACAGGTGGAAGAGCGATGCCTAGAACTGGGCTTGGAAAACGCTTTCCCGAAACCCTTCTGTTCTTTGGAGCCGGCTGAAAACAAGCCGTTAATAGCAAGGTTTGTAACTGAACTCGGTGTGGGCCGCCCAGAACTGGAGATTTCAACAGCACGAATTGGAAATAGTGAGGTCATAGAGTCTGTCATAGTTAGGCGGAGCGCTCCATGTGGTTCCACATGGTATGTAGCTAGAAAACTTAGGGGTATTGAGACAAATAGAGAACGCTTATACGATGCCATAGCGAAGGCCCATCACAGTTATCCATGCACAGCAACCATGAACGTTGACCCAGAGGTTAAGGAGCCCATACTTCACGTTGGCGGTTACATTATACGTGAGGCGGTTGAAAAAGCGTTAGAAAAAGCGAAGGCAGAAATTTAGGCGCCTTTATTCTCCGACAAGCCTTTTAACAAGGTCTAAAACTTTCTCTTTTATGGCGTCTCGGATTTTTCTTGCTTCATCAAGCGTCATTTTCGCGGGGTCCGGCATATTCCACTCTTCAACATGCTTAGCGTAAACGACTGGACATAAAGAGCCGCTGCACACTATTACTGCCGCGTCAGCTTTTTCTTGAAGTTCTCTAGTCATTATTTGTGGCTTCTTGTGGCTCATGTCTATTCCTTCTTCCAGCATAAGCTTGAAAGCGTTTGGATGAACCCTTTCTGCAGGGGTTAAGCCAGCACTCACGGCTTTCCAGCCTTCGGGCGCATGCTTGTTGAAATAGGCTTCAGCAATTTGGCTTCTGAAACTGTTTTCCATACAGACGAATAAAACAGTTTTCAAGGCTTAGCCTTCCCAGTCTAGAAGCCGTTTTTCGCCTTCAATTTTCTTTATTTCCGTCAAGTCTTGGGTTACTTCCAAGGTTCCCAAGTATTTGCCGTTTTTGTCTCGAACTGCAAAGTATCTTATGTAGATTAGGCGCTCGCCCATCTTAATCCAGAACTCAGCTACATCCTTCTCGCCCTTTTTGAAAGCTTCAAGGATTCTGTTAACTATGTGGACGCTTTTCTGCGGGTGGCAAAGTTGCACTTTTCTGCCGAGAACAGCCTTTGTCCTTACAAATATGCGTTTTTCACCCTTACTGAAGTATTTTACAGCATCGTCTTTATCCACAAAGGTTATGTCCACCGGAAGCGTGTTAAGAATCGCCTCGATTTCCTCTTTCGATAAAGAACCTGTTTCAAACTGCAAGACGCCTTCGGGCACACCTGCGCTAACTTCCTTTATTTCAGGTTTTTCAACTGTTATAGCTTCTCGTTTTGCTATTAAGTGTGCCGGCGTGAAACAGCAGTAGCCTATCTCGTCAAATTCTTTTCTTATTTCGCGCCACTCTTGTTCTGTGACCACGCGCATGGCTAGCTGGAATAGAATATTGTTTTCTTTGAAAATGTGGCTTGAAAGAGTGCTGCTTATGGAATTGGCTATTTCGCCCAGCTGCCTCCTAAACTCTTGAAAATCTATTTTGTTATAGTTGTCGATTAGGTTGCGGAACTGTTTCTTCTTTTCCCTAAGTTGGTTATGCTCCATCCACATTATCGCCGGCGGCTCGCTGATGCCGTGCTTCTCAAGTATTGGGAAAAGCACGTTTTCCTCTCTCAAATAATGTTTTTCCGTGTCCAAAAAGTCTTCAGCAATTTGCCTAAGCTGTGGGATTTCTTCGCTTAAAACGCTCAAGTCTTCAGCTTTTTGAATTTTGGCCACCGACGCGACGAGTTTTTCCAGAAGTTTTTGCAGAGCGTCATGTTCTCCGCGAAGAATGCTTATGGGGTTTTCTGGAGCAGCTGCCTCCGCCTGCTGTTTTTCCAACTGTTCTCTGAATATTGCTAAGTGTACACCGCAAAGTCTTTGGATTTCCTCTCTGGAAATGCCCTCCTCTATGAGTTCCTGTTCGATTTTTGCAATTTCCAAGGAGCTTACGCCTTCAAGAACCTGCTTAAACTTTTCCTTAACTTCTTGCGGAGGCACTCCAGAATGCAGCTGCCTGAGAACTTCCTTCAGAAGCCTTTTCCTTTCATCTTCAGCTATTCCACCCATGTTTAAGCTTCCTCCTTAATCTTTTTCGCAAGCACTTTCCCCATTTCCACTATTTTCCGCGTATTCTCTTCGGTTGGTGGACCGTTTACATCCACTGCGCCGACGACTTCAACTTTAAACTGCCCAAGAACTTCTTGAACGTGTTTTATTGCGCCTCCGCCCCAACCGTAAGAACTTAAGAGAACCACGTATTTTATTGGTGGACGCAGAGCCTTTACAAGGTATGCTGCGTAAACGGCTAATGGGTGGGCTACGCCTAAAACTGTTGGAGCGCCCAAAACAAGGGCTTTCGAGTCTACAAGGTCTTTGGCTAAATCGCCGGTGTCGGTTATGGCTAAATTGTGCAAGGCTATTTCAACGTCTTCCGCCGCCAATGTTTCGGCTATCTGTTTAACCATTTTTTCTGTGCTGTTCCACATGCTTACATAGGCTATTGTCGCCTTCTGTCTAGTTTCCCCATTCGCCCATCGCCTATAAGCGTCAAGAATGTGTTCTGGGTTTCTGTGAATGGGCCCGTGACTTGGCGCTATCATTTTAATATCCAACCCTTGAATTTTTTCCAAGGCTTTTTGAGCCATAGCCCTGAAAGGCATCATTATCTCACCCCAATATCTCTGGGCGTGAACAAGCAAGTCTTCAACTTCATCGTCATAAAGCCATCCAGCCAAATGGGCGCCGAAAAAGTCGCATGGAAAAAGAATTTTGTCTTCTTGTAGGTAGGTGAACATGGTTTCAGGCCAGTGCAGCATTGGCGCCTCAATAAAGCGAAGAGTTTTACCGCCGAGGCTTAAGGTTTCGTTGTCGCCAACCACTTTTATTCGGTCTTTGGGGACAGCGTAGAATGTTTGAGCCATTTTCGCGCCTCTGTTGGTGGCTATTAGTTTGGCTTTAGTTGCAAGCTTCATTATATGGGGGATGGCGCCTGCGTGGTCTGGCTCAGCATGATTCATAATCACGTAGTCAATGGTTTCTGGCCTTATTACAGCGTGGATTTTCTCTTCTAACTCTTTTTCAAAACCCGGATTCACCGTATCTATTAACGCGTTTTCTTTTTCGCCTATCACTAGGTAAGCATTGTAGGAGGTGCCTCTAGGAAGCGGAATCAACGCGTCAAAAAGCCTGCGGTTCCAGTCTCTTGAGCCAACCCAATAAACGTTTTCAGATAGTTTAACCACATTTCTTTCAACCATTTCACACAACCTATATATTTAAATTGCAAGAAAATGTTTTTATGCCTTTTCTCCGAATTCAAGGAAAATATCTGCCTATGCAAGGGAGGAACTATTCTGCTAACTGTTTTATGATTTTTTCGTAGATGTCCCTATCCCTGTAATCCTCGTAGCCTCTGTATATGCTTGGGTTGTCGTTCACCTCAACCACCCGGTATTCGCCGTTGATTTCTTTTATGTCAACTCCGTAAAGCCCGCGGCCTACCGTCTCGCAAGCTTTTAGGGCTGTTTCCTTAAGCATTTGAGGAGCATTATCTCTTTTCAAAGAAACTGTTCTACCCCAGACAAAACTGGGCTTACCTCTCCGCTTTACGCCGTGTTTCCATTTACCTTTAGGCATCATATACTTACAAACGTATAATACCTCATTGTTTAGGACGCCGACTCTCCAGTCAAAACGTGAAGGCATAAACTTCTGCACAACCAGAAAGTCTGACCTTCTAAAGAATCTTTTGGCAACTTCGCGGAAACTTGTTTCGCATGCAACCTTTTCCACATACTTCGAAAAGCTTGTGTAAGGCGCCTTTAAAACCACTGGTTTTTCAAACAACTCAAAGATTTCTGAGATTCGTTTGTGATGAAATTCTTCCTTGTTTAGAAAGATTGTTGGAATGTGGGGTACATTGAACCTTTCAAAAAGCTTGTACTGGTGGATCTTGTTTGCGCACACCCTTATAGATTCTGGGTCGTCGATGACTTTTAGGCCGAGTTCCCATGCTGTTTTAGAAACCACGTAGGCCGTGTAAAGCGGGTCCGTCGTTGCCCTAATGAAAACAGCGTCGTATTTTGGGATTTCTGAAAGCCCGTTTCTGAACATAAAGTTGAATTCGTGGCCCATGTTCTCCGCTGTCTGCTTAAAAGTCTGAAGTGCCTCAGCCTCTTTTGAATATGAAAAATTGTATTTCTCAACAAAACATGCTATTCGCGTCAATCAAACCCGCCTTTCTCGGAAACTTTCATAATTTCCGAAGAGATCAAATGTAAGTCTGAAGTTGTAATTTCCTCCAATCCTAAAGCTTGGAAACCGCACAGGTAGGCTTCCCCGTCTACATGCTGGATGTGCAGTTTACAAACTGGGATATTAAAGGTTTCGTAAACCTTCCTTGAAATTTCCTCAACATTCCCATTATTGGCAGCATCGCATTTTCCGAAGAAGACCTTGTATTCGTCCATTTCCCCATAAAGGGGTTGCGCGCACACTGCATATCGGTAGTTCATACTTAAACTTTTAACAGCCCTATAGAGGGCGCTTCTGTTGTGGGCGGTTTTGAAGCTGTTGAACGAGAAGGGATTAACAGCGAAAACGGCTACTGGAAATTTGAACTCGGCCATTATTTGCTTCACTGAATCAGTCACCAGATAAGGCATTGTGGGAACACCCGCCTTTGAAGCTCTGACAAGCAGTATAGGCAGTCTATACGCGTCAACAATGTTCTCGGTTGACGGGATAACCTTATTCCCCAAGATTTCCGCATGTAAAGAAACATAATATCCCGTTTTCATGTACCTGTAATCGTTGTTTATGTTGAGAATGAAGTCTCTCACTGAAGATTTGAGGAATTTTGAGGGTTTCATCAAGGGCACGTTTGTTCTTAGGTCGATGTTTGAGACGACCAGCACGCATGGGACACCAGACAATCGATTTTCCGTATAACCTCTTAATATTTAAAATTAACTGTTTTAGGGTAAACAATCTTCAAGCGGCATCACCTTTGATAGGAACATGTAGAACAAAGCCGAGAATCCCTCATTGCCCTATGACAGCCAATTTTTGAAATGGCAACGCAGTTGGGTATAAGCTTATATTGTTGCTGTTTGCAGATTTTGGAATAAAAGAGGAAGCCATTACGTATAGAACCCTAGAGGTTCTTGGACCGGAACACGAGTTTTCAACAGTTGACGAAAACTTGAAAGCCATGCCCATAGTAGACAAACTCATAAAGGATTTTCACGGCAGAATCGTCAACTTTGTAGAACAAGACGATTTCACTTTTGGAAAAGAGCTTCAACTACATGTTTTAGAAATCAAAGCCAACAAACCTTTCAAGTCTCCTGAAAGCTTTGAGGAAACCATGCACGGGGCGGTTTTAACGCTTATTGACTTCCTGGAAAAACGGTACAAGGCAAGTCTTCTCGGCACTGGGATGCATCCGCTTTTAAGGCTTGACGAAACCAGCGTTTGGCCTCACCGACACAGACAGATTTACCAGGAATATGGCAAAATATTCAACCTTAAACAGCACGGTTGGCTTAACATCCAAAGTTTTCACCTTAACCTCCCATATTTTGGCGAGGAAAAAGCCATTTTAATTCATAATCTTCTTGCGAATGTTTGCGCTTATCTGCCCGCTGTCTCCGCCTCTTCGCCTATTTATGAAGGGAAATTCGGCGAATGGGTGGATAATAGGCTTCACTTTTACATGGAAAACCAGAGGGAAATCCCATCTGTGACTGGAAACGTTGTACCAGAATACGTTTCCTCTTTTAAACAGTATACTGAAGAAATTATCGGCGGATACTCTTCAGACTTGGCTAAAGCCGGCGCCGGCAAGTACCTCCTCTATAAGGAGTGGGTGAACTCAAGAGGCGTAATTCTTCGATTTGATAGGAAAGCCATTGAAATACGCATGATGGATGAGCAGGAATGCGTAAAATCCGATGTCGCGTTAAGCTGTTTTGTTAGGGCCTTGCTGAGAGGAA
>WUQU01000177.1 GCA_009889605.1 Candidatus Bathyarchaeota archaeon
AAAGGCTGGCAGTAAACATACTGGATTCGAACCAGCCAGACAACGAAAATGTCATAAAATCTGACTGCCAAATAATCGAGAACGGTACGGATGCTTATATGACCGATTTAAAAGTTAAAGAGATTGTCTCTTTGCTTAAGAAAAATAAAATCCCTACACAACTGTCGTATACAGCTGGTCAGTACATCTGTAATGAGGTCTATTATTACTCTTTACATAATTCAAGAGTTTATCAAAACCCGAAACATGCCCTTTTTGTTCATATACCATTTCTACCAGAGCAGGTTAGCGAAAAGGAAACAAAACCTGTCGCATCGATGGACCTTCGCTTGGGAAGAAAGGCTATAAAACTGATTATAGAAAACATAGAAAAGTTTATTTGAACAATTTTATAACGTCCACATCGTTGAATGTCAAAGTAATGCTCATCGGTATCTTTCGAAGTATCCAGCCCGGTTCGATATTTCTCGAAATTATATAATAGTATTTTTCGTGTTCATTAACCATAAGTGCGTACTCGTCAGAGCGCGCATTTTTTATTAGTTCTTCTAAAAGCGTATATATTGCACCGCTCTGAAAAACGCATTCTGACTTTTTAAAAGTGTTGTCCGCATAACACGAGCTCTTACTTCTTCCAAAGCATAAGACAGAATAATCATCCGGAAAGTTTCCATACTTTCTTAACACCACCGATGCTACATAATAAGGTAGTGCTTCTGGAGAAACTCCAGAAATTTCTTGGTTAAGGAATTTTGTCAGCAACTCCATAGCGGAAGAATTCGGGCAATAACATTCAAATATTGAATACAATCCGTCGGAATACGCCATGTAAGTTATATTCTCATCAATGACAAATGTGCCACAATCCTCTTCAGAATAAGAATAATCAAGTAAACCGATGGGGAATATCGATTTCATATCAAGAATTGAAAAGTGGCTTCCGTCATATGTGATCAAAGAAGGATGACCGCAATTCAGATATTCGATACTGTCTTGTTCAATCTTCATAAAAAGACCTGTTACGTAATTACGTCCCAAAACATTCTTAATATTCTCCGCCATTTCATTTACTATTTCATGTATTCTGCCGCTCTTTTGAGCCGCTGCCCTAAAAAGCGATTTGACTGCTGAACACAGAAGCGCAGATTGAATTCCGTGGCCCGATATGTCAGCCACATATATATAAACAGCTTCTCCAACTTCAAAATAATCGAACATATCTCCACCTACAATTTGAGAAGGAATATAACGTGATGTAAACCATACATTATTCTTTAAATCAAATGTATTGGGTAACATTAACTTTTGGAGCTGCGTAGAGAGTTCCAGACTTTCTTTGAGTTCTTTGTACAAGTTTTCAATCCGTTCCCTA
>WUQU01000178.1 GCA_009889605.1 Candidatus Bathyarchaeota archaeon
GTTACCTAATTAACCAAGTGGATTATACTTTGCAATGACCGCATTCGTCTTTTCTTCCCTAACAGCTTCCACCTTTTCCCATATTTCGTTCATCGCAGTTTTCAGCATGTCGTTGAACATATCAAGATCCTCAAGCAGATCTTTTTCGTACACTAACTCTTTAATCTTCCTGTCACAGGTTGCGATTATCTTCAAAGCTCCACCAACTTCAACTTGTACCTCTTCTTGCTGGAATGATTCTTCAAGCGCTTTGAGTTCTTCTTCCATCTTCATTTGCAGTCTCTGGAGTTCGGCAAAATTCTTTGGTATACCCTGTGATGACCCTCCGCCACCAAGGTTTCTTCCACCAAAACTTTTAAGCTTTTTCATCTTAGTGTCCTCCCTTTTAAGTTTTATTTGAGATTATAAGTTTTACATTTACCAATAATATCAATGATTTATCTATCGGCGACCTCGTATATGTAAAATCTGTCGGACCTCAGTTGTTCTTTCTTAGGCGTTACGATCATAACTTCCGCACCATACTTTGTAAAGACCGTCCTTGTGAAAAGCCAATTGTCCTTCCCAAGTACAAAAGCAGCTGTTGAGAACGCATCCGCAATGACTGGATCTTCACTTATTATTGTTGCGCTTACTGCTTTATTTGCCGGGTATCCAGTCTTCGGGTCAATTATGTGGTGGTACCTAACGTTGTCGATTATGAAAAATCTTTCATAATCACCACTTGTCGCAATCGAACCTTCTTTCATGTAAACGATAGCAATGTTTTCTCCCGGTTGACCTCTTGGGTCTCTTATTCCTATCACCCAGTTGGCTTTGTTGTATTTCGGTCCGAGTATCATAATCTGTCCGCCAGCTTCGATAAACCCGTGGCAATTTTTATCGAATTCTTTCGCTATCTGGTACGCTCTTTTCAATGCGTATCCTTTCAATAAACCACCGAGGTCTATCCATACTCCGTTCGTCTTTATCTTTTTATTTAACTACTCAATCACAATTTTCTAGTAACCTGACTGCAATGCATCTTCTTCTATCTCGTTTGCCGTTTGTACCTTTAACTGATTTGTTGACTCATTCTGCGTGAATTTATCAAATCCCAAGAGTTTTATCA
>WUQU01000179.1 GCA_009889605.1 Candidatus Bathyarchaeota archaeon
ACAACAGCACCGAGGGCAAAGTAAATGCCACAGAACAAGCCTTAGCGCGTGCAAGAGAGGCAGGAATTGAAAAGTTCCTAATCGACACATCCATTCCAGTCTTAGTCCAGACATGGGTTCAGCAGTGAAGGCAATATATTACATAAAGAAAAAATTCGGCTATCCTACTGGCGTAGGAACCGGAAATGTGGTAACGACTTGTGGGTGGCTTAAAGTGAACTTCCCCAAAGAAGTGCGAAGAGGATGTGACGGCGCCACCAACGCGATAATGCAAACGATGGGTGCCGATTGGCTGATGTTTGGTCCTATTGAGATGGCAGATTATGTATTTCCTGCCGCATCCATAGTTGACACTTGCATCCTTTCAGCGATGGCCGAAGTTGAGGTCAAACCCTTAAGCGATACTCATCCCATATTCAAAGTGTTCATGTAACTCTCCACTTTTTATATTTAAATCGAGCATGGAAAGATGGTGATGGAGAAAATAAAAGGCAGATACTGGTTTATCGCTGTCGTTATCTTAACAGCATTAACCATATTAACGGCATACACTATTCCGGGCGATTCCTACCTAGTTGTGTTCCGATATGCCTTTGGATTTGTTTTCGTTTCATTTGTTCCTGGTTACTGCCTTCTTCGATTGCTTTTCCCAAAAATAAGGAAGTTGACATCGTGGAGAAAATAGTGTTGTCGGTGGCTTTAAGTTTCAGCATAGCCGGATTGGTGGGACTTTTTCTCGGTTTGAGTGTCATTGGAATAAATTTTACTTCAATCACAGTTTCACTTGCTGTGGTTGTTCTCTTTTTGTCTATTCTCGCCATTAAAAACGCTTAACTTATCCAAGCTTCAAATGTAATGCCCTAAGTAAATGTGCGAATTAAGTTCTTACTGCGTACATTCCATAAACGTCTTCAACCCTAAACATTTTAATCACGTATTTTGGTCTAAGATAAAACTGTTGATAAGCCTTTAACCGTATTTCCTTTAACCTTTCTATGCTTAAAAACGGTGTTTCAAACACTGGGGTTGCTGTGTCGTATTTTTCGAAATCTTCGGTTCTCAACCATCCTTTCTCCTTAACAGTCTCGTATAATGGGGTTCCAGGATATGGAGTTGCTATGTAAAATCCAACATCGCTGGGGTCTAAGCTCTTAACAAAGTTCACTGTTTCCCACACTGTTTCTTCGGTTTCACCTGGAAAACCAAAAATTACGCTTGCAACAGTCATTAAACCAACTTCATGTGTTAGCTTAAACGCCTTTCGGGTTTGCTCAATCTTTATTTTCTTTTGCATTCTGTCAATTATCATTTGTGAGCCGGATTCAACTCCAAACCATATCGCTATACATCCGGCCTTCTTCATTTTTTCAAGCAGTGGTTTGTTAACCATGTCTACCCTTGTTTCACAATCCCATTTCACTTCCATATTCCTTCTTTCTATTTCATTGCAGATTTCCTCAACTCTTTTGGGGTCAACGGTGAATGCGTCGTCGTAAAATGTGAACTGGTCAGTTCCATACTTTTTGTGGAAGTACTCCATCTCGTCTACAACGTTTTTGGGACTTCTCATACGGTATTTCCGCCCAAACATTCTGACAGCTGTGCAAAAATCGCACCAGTAAACACATCCTCTGCTGGTCATTAACGGGATTATCAGTTTTCCCATTTTTATGTATGAGTTGAGATTTAATAGATGATGAGCAGGGAAAGGTAAATCATCCAAATTTTCTATGTAAGGTCTATCCTCGTTTCGGATGATTTTATCTTTCTTTCTGAAAGTTATCCCTTTAACTTCACTAAAACTTTCTTTATTTTTCAGCTTTTCAAGAATTTCGAGGAAGGTTATTTCTCCCTCCTTTCTTACAATAATATCCAGGCTGAGACACTCGTTCAGCGCATTAATGTCCCAGAAGGTTGCATGGCACCCCCCTAGGACTACTGTGCATTCGGGAAAAACCTCTTTAGAAATTTCTGCTATTTTTAACGCCGATTTATACGTGAGGGTTGCCGAGGTTATCCCAATAACATCCGTGTCTGTATTTGCCAGTTTTCTGCGGAACCCTTGTAAGTTTAACCTTTCTCCTTGGCAGTCTATGACTTTCACGTCGTAACCGCTTTTTTCGCAGACTGCCCCTAGATAGCCCAAACTCAAAGGAATAAGAGGTGGATTTTGATGGGCTCTTTCTGGGTATGGAGATTAACAAGGGTAACCTTCATACACTTTCCTCTCTCGGATAATTCGCTTCAACATTATTTATGTATTTTCTATTTCATGCGAATTTTTTCAAAGCAAATTTAGCCAAAAAAAGGGAGAGGAAGCGTTCAGAACAGGTTTCTCCATTTGTCTATCAACTTTAAAAACTCATCTGCACCGTATTCTTCTATCTCCTTCAAGACATCTTCTGCTTGAATTGAAGCCTTCTGGAAGTCCCTAAGCCTCTGGGCGTTCTCTGCTAAAAACAAGATGCCGTCAACTCCGGTTCTGCACACACGCGCTGAAACCTTCAGCAATTCGCTGACTGTAGGTACTTCCCTAGGATCATCGCCTGGACCATATACGTAAATGTTTATGTAAACTGGTTTTTTCAACAGGCTCTTAAGAGATCTGGCTAAAGTTTCGAAGTACCATGGAGTTGCATAGCTTTTGGAGAAAATCGGCACGATAAAGGCGTCTGTGTATGGTGCTAGTGCGTCGAAGTTTATGCCAAATCGCTCCTTTGAAAGCACAGGGTCGGGCAGCAAACCCGCTATGAAAGGCTTATCCCACTTCTTCACCCGTTCACTCGCATCCTTTATGAAGTTGGTTACTGTTTGTGTTCGCCATTCCACCCAGTTTAGTCCGCTCTGCCTCCACAACTCCACACACCTCGGACAAACACAAAAGCCGTGGTCTGCAAAGTGGATGCTGCTGAGGGTTATTCCCGAGGCTACTTTCGCCGCGTTTTCTATAAAGTCCAGTATCCACTCTCGGTATTCCGGATTTGTCATGCAGAGGATATCCCAATGAAAATTATACTTCTTATTCGTGCGTAATGCTGGTCCGTCCTTTGAAATTGATACCCATTCTGGATGTTTCTTTGCGTTGGCGTTGTCGCCGAAGCATGCTATGTTGTTGTACATGCCTTCTTTAGGTGTTCCTATGGTGCCTGTTTCGGGCTTGAGACGGTAAACGTGGATGTCAAAGCCTTCAACAGTTTCAGGGGAGAATAGAAAGGATCCAAACTTCAAGATATCACCATCGCTTTTGACACGGAAACTCCATGCTTTATTCTATGCTTTATATTTAAAGTTTTTGAAGGAAAAGGCTTTGCCCTTTTCATTTCGTGTCAAATATCCTACGTAAAATGCTTTGAATTTTATAGCTACTGGAGTGAACTTGCCTTTTGCGCTTCGAATAAAGAATATTGAATAGGATGAGAAAGTTTCGAGGTGTTTATGTGAAAAACTTTTATATTTTGCATGCATTCTGCTTCCTAAAAGGTGTGGAAAATGAAGTTTGGCACATACCTATTTGAACCGGAGAAGGTTCCAGGCTTCGATTTTGATTTGTTTCGGGTGAAGCCAGAGGTTGGAAGAAGGCAACCGCCGCGAGC
>WUQU01000180.1 GCA_009889605.1 Candidatus Bathyarchaeota archaeon
ATGGTCACAGGGATTTAATGTTTACATGTTTGACATTGAGCTTGATCAGAACTGTCTTTTGAAGTCTGCACGTGCATACCTTGTTTTCAGAGCTGTTGAAGAGTTTGGTGAAATTATCCATTCAAAACCGTCTGTTCAGGACATTGAAGATGAGAAGTTTGATTTTGAATTTTCCATTACGGTTGTGAGCAAGCACCCGGCTGAAAAGAGAAAAGAAAGAATACTCTCCATATCAGAGATAAGAGAAGTAAAAGCACTTGAGATAAAATCAGGTGAGATAACCACAGCACAGCAGCCAGAAGAACTTGAAAGACCTCAGGGTCAAACGCTTGATCAAGATAGTGTAAAAGTTGTAAAACAACAGAAGCAAGAGTCAATTCAAAAAACCAGTAAAACCGTCAGAGTGGATATTGAAAGATTGGATGTGCTGATGAACCTGGTAAGTGAGCTTATTATAATAAAGAGCCGAATAGAAGGACTTGCAAAAAAGTACAATGATAGACAGTACGAAGAGTCTATAGAGTATTTAGAGAGAATAACAACAAGCTTACATGATGCTGTAATGAAGGTAAGGATGGTTCCGGTTGAGAGGGTATTTTCACGGTTTCCAAGGATGATGAGGGACCTGGCAAGGGAACTTGGCAAAGAATTTGAGCTTGTGATGTCTGGGGAGGACACAGAGGTTGACAGAACAATTGTAGATGAGCTTGGTGATCCGCTTATTCATCTGCTGAGGAATGCTGCTGACCATGGCATTGAAGATCCTGAAGAGAGGGTTAGAAATGGCAAGCCAAGAAGCGGACTTATAAAACTTTCAGCATATCATGACGGGAACAATGTAGTTATCGAGGTGGAAGACGACGGTAAAGGGATTGATTTGGAGAAGGTCAAGCAGAAAGCCTTAGAAAGAGGGCTTTTGAAGGAGGACCAGGTAGAGCTTTCCGAACAAGAGATAATAGATTTTCTGTTCATGCCGAGCTTTTCGACAAAAGACAAGGTGACAAACCTGTCTGGGCGTGGTGTTGGGCTTGATGTTGTAAAGACAAAGATAGAACAGCTTGGTGGTATGGTTGAGGTAAAGACTCAAAAAGGCAGGGGTACAAAGTTTGTTATAAGACTTCCGCTGACCCTTGCTATAATCCAAGCACTGCTTGTAACCGTCCATGATGAGATATATGCAATACCGGTTGCATCCATCCGGGAGATTGTTGATGTTCCAAAGGATGAGATAAAGGTTGTACA
>WUQU01000181.1 GCA_009889605.1 Candidatus Bathyarchaeota archaeon
ATATCTATCTTTAAGGTGCTCTAAGCGTCTAAAAAATATATACTTTTTTTCACTCTTTTTTCATGACCTCATATTGGGACTTAATTCTGACTGAACTTAGGAATTCTTCGATAAGTACACTGTCAGACATGGTCGTGACATGTTTCAATCTATGTGAAAAGTATTCAAAAGAGCTAGCAATATGTATGTCAAAGTGTCATGACCGTTTCAACCTTGAAAGTGTATATACAGTAGAATCGGTGTAACTATGTCGGGGCCCGCGCAGGCCGCGATCCAGTTGCTAGGACGCCAACTGGGCGGTCTTTTGGGAGGCGGATCGGCAGGGGTGTGGGCCGCAATCGAGGGTACAAAGCATGCTGTCACGGGCACTCTTGACTTACCTGCGTTGCCTGAACCAAACACTAGAAACGCTTTAGGCAAACAACTCATGGAATATGCAAGGGGTTCGATAAGCAGATGGAAAAGGATTAGAGACAAGTTGGGGACTGAACTTATAGACACGTTTGTCGACATATTCGGCGAGACAGTTAAAAATGTTGTGGTGTTCCCAGGGGCCACTCTCCTGTTAACTGACGCGATCGCCTACTGGCTCTATTCAGATCTTGACGTAAAATCGACGTTTGATAAAACATTGAACATACCCACGTCATTCACGTTCGCCAGGGCCACAGACAGCATTATTGACACAATTGTTGCTATGATTGCCACAGACATCATTTCAAATCGTGACGTAGGTTCTGATGTGGCTGAGTCAATAATAGACTCATTTTCAGAGGCTGTGTTAGGTGACACTTTAAAAAGTTACCTGGACACCATAAGTGGCGTCAAGTCTGTGGATGATGATGAAATTAGAGACATTGTTGCAGAAGGCGCCGTACAGAGCCCTGATGAGCTGGCATATTTGGGGGCCCGATCAGGCTTGGACACGTTTTCGGCAGTTGCAGAGTTGTATACAGGCCTATTACAGAGAGATAATACATATTTCACGCGGGCCGTAGAAGAATTAAAAGACATTACAAAAAAATTTGAGAGGGCCCTGGCGCCTGATATATACGTGTTGGGCTTTTTGACAGAAAGACTTGCTGAAGACCTGGCTGATTCAGCCTATTGGTACCTGGAGACACTAGACTATATAATAAATAGAATAAAGACAATTATAAGGGAGGCAAGTCTAATGTACGCGAATTATATTTCGAACCGCGTTGATAGAAATACGTACAATACAGTAATGCAATCATACATGAGCGAACTGAAAGGTTTTGAGGCCACAATATCGGTGTTTAATGACATGAATTTTATCAAGGGCCTCGTTGACACAATAATAGCGAAATTTAATGAATTTCTATCATCAATTGGCATAGACTATATTGAGAGCAAAGTGACAGAAATACTAGATGATGTAGGGCGCCGGTTGGCAGATCACTCAATC
>WUQU01000182.1 GCA_009889605.1 Candidatus Bathyarchaeota archaeon
ACATCATAACCCTGTTGCTCAAGCCACACTGCCATGTCCTCGAATAATTCGCCTTTGGGATCTGTTATGATCATGCTCTGTCCCATCTTGGCAATTTGTATTATGTTCGGTCTTGCAAATGTTCTTGATTTGCCTGCCCCCGGAGCGCCAAAAATTGCTATGTGCTTGTTGTATTTTGTGTCTGCTGGCAGCACTACCCTCTGCCCGTTCACCCTGCCAAGCAGTATCCCCTTCTGCTCGCCAAACCTGAACACCTTCTTTGCCTCGCCCATCTTCATCCAGTCAGCTGTTCCATACGTACCACGTTCGTCGGTTGGCACTTCCCTGCCAAAGTGCATCTTCAACTCTTCCCTGTAAGCAAATATAAACACTACTACTACCACAAGCAGCACAGTCGCAATGCCAAGCCAGATCTTTAAAACTTCTGGACTGCGAAATACATTACCCAGCGCTGCTACCGGGTCAGTTTGTATCGTTATCTTCGGACTCTTACCTGCCATCAGCATTTCCCATGCATCCTGTGATATTGCTCCGCTAAACATCCCTATCAAATAAGCCATTGTTAGGTAGTAAATTATCAATATCGCTGCTACGCCAAGCACTTTCTTCATGCTTCGTCCGCCTCCTGCAGTTTGTTATTGTCATCACTACTGGATACAGTAGACTGCTCATAACCTACTGCTTGTAAAAAATCTTTTAATGCCATCGTTCTTATCTTCACACCCGGTATGTCCGCAAACCGCCATTCCTGTTTGCTTAAACATAACACTTCTGCCTCGGCTCGTATCCCGCTTAAAATGTTGCTCTTCAAACTACCCCTGCTCAATATCTCGCCGTCTATCCCTACGTATACCTGCCTGCCCCCTGCTTCAAAGTCAAAAATCACACCATACCTGCTGGGTTTTACTTCGCCATATACCGCCTTCGCTGTCCTTTGCTTCCAATCCGGTATCCCTACTATTACGTCCATTATCTGCAGTCCGCTACTGGTGTGCGGTAAAACATGTATCGCCTTCGCTTTCGTGTTTTTGCTGCTTGCTACCTCTGTAAATTCTTGTAACCTTTCGCTGCTTGTACAAACCACTATAAACTTCTCTATCTTGTGCTCGCATAACTCCTCTATATCTGTCAGTACCTCCGTCATCGCCTTCTTGCTCATGTTCTGCGGTATCTTGAATATCCCATATCCGTTCACTATGCCAAGTACTTTGTTCTTGTCGCTTATACCGTTCTCCGACTTGTAATCCCAGCACGTGATAAAGTTGTCTCGTATATGCGGCCTGTAGCCTATCTCAAATACGTTCTTCCACCTGCTCATTGTCATCTGCCTTCTCGGATTGGGTAGCGGGCTGAATTTTACGCCGTATTCGTCTTCTACGTACTTTATGCCTTCCTCGCCTAACGTCACATAATCTTTGCTTATCTTCTTCACTATCTCGTCGTCCTTTAACTTCTCCAGCCTGTGATATGCGCTCCTCTTACCTGTGTTGTAAATCTCCTTCACTACCCTGTACGGTATCATCTTGAATTTCAATATCAACTCTATCATCCTCCTGTCTTTTTCCTGTATCTGTACCATCCCTTATAACACCCCCCTTAATACCGGTCTTTTAATGCGCTTGTACCTGTTTTCAATGACGACTACTGGAAACATTGCAATCAAAAACTTCTATTTGCTGACTTGCTACTGGTAATAACTACACTACTGGGTTTTGTTGTCATGTGCCTGCTTCTACCATCTACCTGCTTCTTCCATCCTTCCGCTACTCTGTTGAACAGGAAATCTTTCACTACTTCTGAACGCAAAACTTAGTTTTGCGTTCCTGTTTCTTCCCCACAACTTTTGTTGCTGCAAGACAGATTATTGTACTGACGCTATCTCGGGCAGTGGCATATCCCATGGTACATTTGGTGGTATCTTATGTGGTATAACTAACCATGCAAATTTATATAGCTATACCATATGGTACAATGGATGGTACATTAAATGGGATAATTAATAGCATCTTGAATTTTAATTTTTCTTTTTACAATGTTTTACAGTAATTCTTCTTCATTTATCTGGTTATTTTGTTGTCTCTTTTCCTGCAAGTTGTTATCCTCTTTTTGGTAGTTTTGCGTATATTTTGAGGTCTGTTTTTTATATAGTTGTTGAGACATTGCTGGTGTTCTGTTCGCTACATCTATATCAGGCTTTGTTGTTATGATTCTGTGTATGTTATCAGGATACGTCACTTTTATCAGAGTTTTGCAATATACATTCTCGATGGGGTAACCGAAGCAACTGAAGGACATATTGTACATTGTATCATCTGGAATGATACCAGTTATAACAAGTGCATTTATCAATGTTTTTAACATTCGGTTATCTGTGTCGGCTTTAATTGAAACACTGTGAGGTACATAGAATTCAAAGACTATATGAGCTTTTTCGAAGTATGGTTTTTCTGGTAATTTGGACAGAGCGTTGTACATCATTTCTTTCCATTTCAGTGCGTC
>WUQU01000183.1 GCA_009889605.1 Candidatus Bathyarchaeota archaeon
CGGTTAATTCGTAAGAATAGATAAGCGGGTAAAGCGTGTGCTGTATTCTCAAGGACAGGTCGGCATCGTCACAAGAGTACGCTGCAGCTGCTTCAACGGGGACATAAGAAAAGTCACCTGCAAAGAGTGGAACGGAAGATTGGACCACTTCCTCGTAGCTTATCATCTTGTGCCCTAAAAGCTTGAGAGCGAGGTCATCGAGATTGAATCTTTTCTCGTTGGGATTTAGAAGGTATGCTTCGAGCATCGTGTCAAAAGATGGGTAAGTAAACTCTACGCCCATCTTCTTGAGGAATTTGATGTCGAATTTTATATTATGCCCACCAAAGTTTTTTAAATTTAAAACTATCTCAAGGAAGTGTTTGGCTTTCTCATACTGGATATTCGGACCACCAATATGCGACAAAGGTATGTAATAAGCGATGCCTTCATCGATAGCGATCGATATACCAACAATCTTTCCCGTATGTGGATCTAAAGATGTGGTTTCCAAATCTAAAGATATCTTTTTTGCTTTCTCAATTTCACTAAGTAGTTTTTCAAGTTCCTTTTCATTTCGCACGACATTGTATTGAGACTTGTCCGTCAAACTCGATGAAAGTTGTAATTCTTTAATAATACTGGAAAACTCAAATTTTTTGAGTGTTTCCAAAAGTACCTCAGGTTTATATCCCTCAAATACAAGATTTTTTAGTTCTATATTTATTTCTACATTTGAATTCAGCTCAACCAGTTTTCTGCTCAGTTCAAAATCTTCAAGACTGCTTTGTATGCGTTCTCTTACTTTCTCTGGAAGCTTATCGAGGTTGTTGAGAGCGTTTTCAACACTACCAAATTCTTGCAAAATCCTTGCAGCGGTCTTTTCACCTATTCCCGGAACTCCCGGAATGTTATCTGAGGCATCTCCAACAAGTGCGAGATAATCTGCTATCTGATTTGGATAAATACCGTATTTTTCGTATACTTCTTTATCTGTGTATTTCTTAATATCCGTTACGCCTTTTTCTATACGCCATACGTAAGTATTATCTTTAATAAGTTGCAGCATGTCTTTATCGCTAGTAACTATGTTTATTTCTTCTATATTCAGAAAATCTTTGTTTCTTTCGAAGATTTTTACAAATGTAGCTATTACATCATCCGCTTCGTAACCTGGATATTTCAGAACTTTTACCCCAAAACTTTGAACTAACTCTTCAGCAAAATCAATTTGTTTTAATAAAGGTTCAGGTGTTTCTGGTCTATGCGCTTTGTACTGCTGATAGAGTTCCTTTCTATACGTACTTCCACCTTTGACATCAATAACAAAAGCGCAGTAATCCTTACCTACCGAAACATTTTCCTTCAGAAATTTCAAAAGCATCCTTGCAACACCAAAGAGGGCACCAGTTGGTAGCCCTGTTGTTGTTGACAAAGATTGATCAATTGCAAAGTATGCCCTATAAAGCAATCCAGTACCGTCAAATAGAAATACCTTCGCCACTCGATTGCAACCTCCGAATTTCTAGTAATGTGTTTACCGCACGCCTGAGATGAGGAATAACTATCGAGCCACCTACAATCAGTGCTATATCGAATGTTTCAAAGAATTCCTCATCTGTCGCACCAAGCTCTGCGCATCTAATCATATGGTAAGTGATGCAGTCATCACATCTCAGAACCATTGAGGCGACCAATCCCATGAGTTCTTTTACTTTTGGTTCCAATGCTCCGTTCTGATACACAGCACCATCTAAATTCCAGAATCGCTTTGTGTTGAGCGTACCTCTGTCGAGTATTTCCTTATTCATTCTTTCTCTAAATTTTTTGAATTCTTCAAGTGTGTTGAATTGACTTTCTGACATCCTTTTGCCCCCTTTGGAACTAAACATCAATACTTCTCAATACCAAAGCCTGCTTGTCCTGGTCCAACGTGCATTGAAATGACTTTTCCGGTCGGAGTATAGTAAACATTCTTGACTTTATACACACCTTTTAGAATCTGTTCTATCTCTTTCAGTTCCTCCATGTTGTCGCAACTAACCATGTACAAATCGACCGTACTGCCAGGTGTGAAACCTTCTGATTCTGCTTTTTTAAGTAGCTCATCCACGATAGCTTTGAAACCTCTGGCCTTAGTGAATGGAACCATATTTCCTTCTTCGTTTATATATATCCCAACTCTGATTTTGAGCAGTGAACCAACAAATCCTGCAAATTTGCTTACTCTTCCGCCTTTTACCAAGAAGTTAAAATCTTGAACGTAGAAGAACGCACCGAAAC
>WUQU01000184.1 GCA_009889605.1 Candidatus Bathyarchaeota archaeon
AGTCTTAAATTCTTTAAACATACTGGCAATAGCCAACATTTCTGCAGGGTTATTTGCTGCTGGCTCCACAAGATGCCCACTATTTTGTTCTGCAGTAGTCACAGCCTCGTTGAAAGTCATGGTAGCACCCGTTCTTGCCACATATACAAAATGGCGTCCATCATAAGTACGAACAGATGTCTTTCCATCGCTCAGCGGCACCCCTGGCATTACGTTTACTGTGACCTTTTGGGGTTGCCCTGAAGCTTGCGTAAATTTCAACTTTCCAATTACATCTTGGATGTCAGCATAAGTATTGCTGCCAGAAAAATTGAATACCCGATTAGTAGGTGTTGATTGGTCAGTGACAACGTTAATGATTTTGATACCATTCGTTAACTCAGTAATACCACTGGCAAGAGTTCCGACGGCAATCGAACCATTATTCACGGCCACTGTAAAGTATCCGCCCTCTGTATCAATGATACCGGTGCTCCCAAATGCAGCATTTGAAAGCTGATAGGTCGTTTCGGATAATCGAACAGGAATGCCTAGTTCAAGTGCTGTTGCAGCCGCTGCTCTTGCTTGTGACGGCTGAAAAGGCATCATTGTTAATACCATAACAATTGCCATTAGTACAGACAATATTCTTCGATGTTTTTGTTTCAACTGTTTCCCGCTAACGAAAGCATATAGGAATGCTATATTGCAGATTTCTTTCTGTTAGCAGATTTCCCCCCTTTTTATAAAATGATGTGTCAATGCTTCCAATTCAAGCGCCGTTGCTCTCCTATTCCCCAATCCCTTTTTCAAGCATTTTACAAGGTAACTGTTTATTCTGACTCCAGTAGCCTCCTTTGTTCGCCAATTAACTTCACATCGTGTTTTTGGCCGGGATTGTAAAATAGGCTGGCACCTTTACACAATCTCCTTTTGTTGAAATTTGAAGTATCATATTTTCGTCAAATTCCAACATATACTGCACCTCATAGTTTAACGGTCCTACCTCTACAAAATCTCTACAAGCCAAGAGCTCCACGAGCAAGTCACGCTTCCAAGAACAAAATCATCATTCGGGTGACAAAGCGTCAAAACCAACCAATATATTCACAACTTTATACACAACTTATCCACAGACCACAAAAATCATAATTTCCTGCAAAACAAAAAAACCATTGACAGCACGATATCCTCGTTGTATATTTATCTCAACT
>WUQU01000185.1 GCA_009889605.1 Candidatus Bathyarchaeota archaeon
AAGAACCAGCCCAGTTTGGGGATGGTGAATATCACTTTCCCAACGATTTCCCTGGGCGATATATCCCAAGGGTCTGGGGAAGGATTAGCGTCCCCTTTGGTCTTAAAGATAAGGGGCTCTTCGTTGATAGAAACCACACGGTGGATTATAATTTGGCGCGGGGCAAAAGGGATGATTTTAGAATAGGCAATTATATCCCCAACCTTAATCCTTTCAGGATTTGTCTTTACCGTTAGGACGGCATCCATAAGGTTTAAGGTGGGCTTCATACTTTCGGAACCAATAACTACAATAGCAGGCTTAAAATGAAGGAAAGAGTAAATAAGAAGGGCAATGCCCCCTAATACAACAATAATGGTAACAATATGGCGAAGGATAAGTAAAGGCTTATTTATGCCCTACTCACAATTATCATAAATGTCTCTCTTGCTGATGGTTTTGTTTTGCCCAAGTCATAGAGGACTCTTGCTTTTTCTCCTGAGGCAGGGGTATCATCACTTTTGACATAAAGCGTGTCTACCAGGTCATAATCCAGTGTTATAGCGCTCCACCTCAAGACTTCCACCTTAAAGGTAGTCCTGGCAGGAGTTTTCCCTCCAATGACACCGATGTCAAATTGGTAATACCAGTTTCCTGCGGGGATTGCCATAGAAGCCCTTGGTGGTGGCGTGTCTGCAGTCATAGTCACTGCTGTATCTGAGGTGGTGCCGGCTGCTTGAATATCGGAGCCAGCCCTGCGAATTTGGTGGTTAGAAATAGATACCTCCTCCATGCTCTCAATAATGATGCCGCCATACTCAGAAAAGGTTACTGTGTCGTCATAAATAGCAATGGAGAAGGTAGTGATAAGAGCCAAAAAGATAAAAACAAGACCCCAAACTAAAATAAGCCTGCGAAAGAGTTTAAGCAACATTTTCAAGCACAGTTTACACCCCCCCATTTCTGTCTTGTCAAGACTGTAGAGCGTTTTTTTTTGAGGCTATTTTAAGGCGTTTATAGAAACTTTTCATTAATTTTTTGCTCCTTTACTCATTCTTTCTTTCAGTTTTTGCCTGAGGTGATTAGGGGATGCTCAAAACGCCACTGCCTTGGATTTTTCCATTTTTGAG
>WUQU01000186.1 GCA_009889605.1 Candidatus Bathyarchaeota archaeon
AGGTAGGAGGTGGATTAATGTTGCCGTCAGGTTCCGTCCCCCATACACGTTTAGTATCATCATATACTACTATATACTGGTTCTTTTTGAGTTCTGCACCTATATTTCTGAACGATGGATCGTTTTGTGGATCCCACGGCAATCCTTGTGGTACTGATACTTTGAACTGGAATTGCTTTTTATGCTCTACTTCTCCTCCAGGATATATCTTTGTTCCTGTAAAATCTATTAAAACGTAATAAATGTTTTCTGAATTTTTCCACTTATATGGACCGCTTATTTTACCACCTTCGCTATAGTACGTGTCAACTTTAACAACATCAGCATTGTATCCAGCCGCAAGAAGTTCACTTATGTCTATAAAATAGTAAGCTTTCAACTTGTCAGTTACTCTTGGAGGCCAACCTGTTCTGTTATACAAGTAGCAAATAACCTCGGAATAATTAGCGCCCTGCGAATTGCCTAGCTTACTCTCGACATATATTTCGTCATTGGTAGGCGTCTCTATCGCCTTGAAGTTCGGAATTGGTTCACCGCCATACAGTTCATACAATCTAGCTAATGCACCCACAATACCGGCATTGTAATCGCAAGCCACTTCGTTCTGGACGTAGTCAGTAATGTCGTCGTTATAGCTGTCATCAGCTCCTGGTCCGCCTACAAGAGCGCCATATAGAATGTGTCTGTGATATTCTGGTATTCGCATACTATTAGCCCATGAACTATGTGCATTTCTATGATGAGGATGTTGTGGATAGTTCTCACCATATCCAACCAGAAAACTTCTTCCCGTTGAACCCAGTGCATAATCTATTTGCTTCTTAGCAAAATTCTTATATTTTACGGACTTCTCCTTTGAACACAAATTTGTATCGCTGTATACAAGTGCTAAGAAAGCTGCTGTAGTTGAGTATCTGAGTGACCCCCATCCTGTTAACCACGCTAAACCTTTTGGAGTATAGGTTATTTTATCAGTCCAATAATCAAGAGTACGCTCTATAGAGTCACAATACAGTCTATCACCAGTAATCTTTCCTAATAACAATATAGCTCCATATCTCACATCATCCCAGCATTGCATCCATGTGTTGGTTCCTGCCGCATATCCGTCAATATGTTCTTTTGCTTTCTGAAGATAACTATTGTCTCCTGTAGCAATGTAAAGCCAAACTGCAGCCCATCCAAGATCATCTTTAAATCCGCCTGAGGTATAAAACCCTGTCGCAGCGGTGTAGCCAGCATCACTTCGAGTCATATCTGCAAATTCAAATAAGTCTTTAGCATGCTGAAGATATACAGCAGCCTTTTCAGGTTTTATATCTTTCAGTGCCACACTAGCAGCGGCAAGTGACGCTGCTGTCTCAGCTGCTACCGCGCTTGCTGGATTGCTCAAATCACTTTTATATGCTGGTCTTTTCATCTGCATGACTTCAGCAGGACCCCAAAAATTGTGATCTTCAATTGGATCTCCCACTTGATAGTAGTACACATATTTCTGCGGATGGCATTTTACAAAATAATCATTAGCCCATTCAATCTGATTAACAATATGTTCTAGTTGATTGCTCTTAACAAATGCATTTTTATACTCCACTAGTGCCCAGCTGAGCATTGAAGCTGAATACGACATTGGCAAATTAAATTTTACATGGTCTCCTGCATCGTGCCAACCACCCGTCAGATCAAGCCCAACGTCGGCACCGTCAGCTAAACCGGAATCACTGCGCCAGTTGTTCCTAACCCAACTTGGAAGTTTGCCCGACATTTGAAATTCGTAAAACATTATTGATTTTTGGAGAGCCTCACCATAGTTGAATGATGTTGCAGCACTTGTCTTTGAAGGCAGAATCAATAACGTTAATTGAAATACTAATGAAATTATCACAATCAGCGCTGAAAATCTTTTCATTTTTCGTATTACCCCTCTCTAATGTTTTATTTTTATAAACGTTTATTTTGACGTTATAAATAATCCCCATTTGCTTTAATTGCTCTTCACTGAAGATTTTAACTCCGCACATAAACTTTTACTGATTAGTTTTTTATTGGGCTATAGGACAATGTTATATCCTTCCTACAGCCCATACCATTTTATTTTGACTGGTAATAAATGGTCACATTGATGTTCTTTCCGTTTGTTCCGAGAGGTCTTTTGTGATCAAGACCTATAAACCGACCTTGTGAATCTTGCCATAATGCCGGTTTTAAAAAGTTGTATTTTTTTTCGTCCCATGTCATGAAGTCATATCCTACCAGCCCGCCGGTATCTCCTGAGTTTGCATTGTAGCACCAGAAGGTGTGATGTATTTTATTCTGAATAATAAAGTCCCGGAGGTATGTCATCCATTTCTCATTTGCTCCACCGTCCAAGAATCCGCCCCATTCGCCAATGAGAAGCGGTGCAATGTTCTGTTCAAGAATAAATCCCCAGTTCGGCCCCCAGCAATCGCGATAAAGAGATTCCATGGTAAAACCTTCGTAAAACCAAGGCTGCTGCCATACAGATGGTCCATAATCGTGTGGTGAGTATACAACTTTGTTTTGATACTTGCCAAGATTAATAGGGTATTTCTTAACTCCGCGCAAATTTCCGCCCCACCATGTCGAATAGTAGTCGGAAGCATTTTTTGAAGTCCATGTTACATCGTCCTTTGGATATGCTTCGATACCTTCAATTACAATCAACAAATTGGGATTCTTGTTTAGAATTCTCATAGCACATGTTTCTGCTGCATATTTCCAGTTATTAATATCTGTTGAGTTATCCCACTTAGCAAATACTGAATCCTGCCATGGTTTTCCGTGAGGCTCATTTTTTAAATCAAATGCAATTATTGTGTCATCATTTTTGTATCTATCTGCTATCCATTCGCACGCCTTGTAATAATCTTCTGGTGTTATAGTATCATCATACCATACAGGATAAATGTGTCCCATCGCATCCGTTTTAGCACTATGAATATCTATCATTACTTTTAAACCAACTTCTTTGCATGTTTGTATAGCTATGTCAAAAACCTCAAGACTGTTTTTACCTTCAAGTTCGGGGTTTACATAATAATTTATGTTTGGCTTTGGGTAAACTCCTTTTGCCCAGTTTAGTATTAGTTCGGCGGATATTGGTAATCTCAGTATATTAAAGCCTCTATTGGCGATTTCTGCTAGCGCACTTTTCATGTTGCAGCTCCATACACCATCAAATACATTTGTTCCGGTATTGTAACCAAACCAATTTATCCCTGTGAGCCACACCTGATGTCCATACTTATCAACAATCTTTGTTCCATCTGTATATAACCAATCGTCGTTGTTGTCATCTGTGTAATTGGATGTCGAGGTTGGAGTAGGTGTTGGGGTTGGAGTCTGTGTTGGCACAACTGTCACT
>WUQU01000187.1 GCA_009889605.1 Candidatus Bathyarchaeota archaeon
ATATAATTTTTCAGCAACCAATTTTTGGGCTTATCTTAAAGCTTATAAAGATTTTACAATTACTTCTTCAAAGGAGGTCCGTTAATGGGAGATGAAGCTGTTAAGAAGTTTAAAGTGAGAGATGAAGTAAAGTATTACCCGGAGTATTGGGTTGGCAAGAAGTTGGCTTATCCTTATGTACATCCTCAGCATCCTAAATTTGCCAGATCAGTTGTTGTGGGCAACTTGATTTTTATTTCTGGCTGCCAAGGTCAGAGCGATGAAAGTTTGGAGACACCCCTTACTTTCGAAGAGCAAATGGTTAATGCTCTTAACAAGATAAGGAAAGCCATGGAGGAGGCGGGTAGTTCCATAAAAAACATCATTAAGACTCTCATATTTCTCAAGAATTTAGAGGATTACCCTCCTATGCGAAAAACAGAGCTAGAGTACTACCAGAAATACGCCCCTTCACTGGTTGAAAAATCCGCCAGCAAGCACTGTAGCGGTTGTTGTAAGTCTAGCAAGGCCCGAATTTCTAGTAGAAATAGACGCAATTGGCTACATACCCTAAGCGAAAAAGCAAATTAACCCTTTTTATTTAAAAAGAAAAAGAGGGAACTTTAAGGTGGCATAGGATACCAGAATTCAGAGTTAGCCATCTCCCGAGGCCATACGGTTTTAAATTCTCCGTTCTGCCATTGCAGCATAAAAGCTGCCAATATACATTGATGATAATAGGGATCGTCCGAGTCTAGCTCGAATTTGATGCGCCCATTAACCGTCATCAAATTCGTCTCTTTTATTGCTGCATGAATTTTTGCGGGATCGCGAGAGGCTGCCCGTTTAATCGCATCCATTAGAACTTGCGCGGCTGCAGCAGCATCCCCTATGTGTTGACTCCACATTTCGTTATACTTTTCCATGTATGCATCGGCTAATTCTTGTGCTCCGGGATAGAGCCATGGAGCCCAGAAGCCGAGGTGGCATGTTCCGTTACTTATTTTTGCTCCTACCGCCTCTATAAAGTCGTAGGGTTCAAAAGCTTTTGAG
>WUQU01000188.1 GCA_009889605.1 Candidatus Bathyarchaeota archaeon
TTCATGACGAATTATACTTCCAGCCAAGACAGAAACGATCGTCGTCAAATTGGAAAAGAGAGACGAAACAGTCGGCGAAACTTTGCTAAGCATGTAATTCACCAAAAAGAAAGCAACCGTTGAAGATAAAATACCAAGGTACAGCGCACTGATAATTGATGATAAATTAGTCACAACTGCAAATTGACCAGTCATAATGCTCATAAATGTGAAAAACAAAAACCCTGTTAACATCATCGCGAACGTTATCTCCATAGGTTCAAACAAAATAGATAATTTACGTGAAAAAATATTATAGAATGCCGCTGAAAAGACTGCGCAAAGGACAAGCAATTTACCCAATAAAGCTCCTTTTTCAAATCCACCGCCTCCAACTATTAGAGAAACGCCCAAGAAACTTGTAAACGCAAACAGAACCTGAAACCAGTGTAGCTTTTCCTTAAGCATGAATGGGCTGAGAAAGGCAATAACAATGGGTATCATCGCTATTATCATGCCAGCCTCTGAAGAAGTTGCGTACCTCAAACCGTTCGTTTCAAAAATAAAATACATTATAGGCTGGAAAATAACAACTTTCCACAGCTTCCAGTAAGGTTTTTTACCTACATGGATAACTTTCAAGAAACTTAACAACAGAATAACAGTGGTTGCTATAGCGAACCTATAAGACAAAAATGTGTAAACTCCGACGTGTTCAATCCCGGTCTTTGTAAATAGGAAAGAAAGTCCAAAGATTAACGAGACTGCAACGCCAGCAAGGTACACTTTCCAATGCCCTTTTTTCTGCAACACGGCTCTCACCTCTTCCAAACTTCTACTCAATTTCGATTGTTCGCAAAACGTACTATATGTACAACAATATTTTACACTATCACATTGAATCTGAAAAGGCTGTACACACATGTTCTGCGACATTTCTGAATTGACAATACAACGTATTTATGATAATATTTTAGCAGACAATAGTGATGATTGCTAATTTATCTGACAATCCGAACACTGTTATTTGCTCGAAAAATCCGGAGGTGATAGCATGGACATCACCGAAAGGCAAAAAAAGGTATTGTACTGCATCGTTCAAGAGTACATAAACACGAAGATACCTGTCAGCTCAAAACGAGTCTTAGAAAACGCAGCGCTTGAGAGGTCTGGTGCAACAGTTAGAAACGATATGAACAGGCTCATGAAAGCCGGTTACATATATCAACCACATACGTCAGCTGGCAGGGTACCCACAGACAAAGGTTTGAGATTTTATGTCAACGAACTCAGAAAAATAAGAGATGAGATAAAGTCAAAGAGCACCCACGTCGAAACAGTCGCAAATTTCCCAATGGGCGATATGGAGAAAGTGCTCACAGGAGCTGCCAAGCTGCTCAGCTCTTCAACAAAGGGCATGGTTGTTATAGAAAAACCGAGCCCGCTGAACCTTAGAATCAAAAGAATTGTGGTAACGTCTGTTAGCAAAAACTTCTCCATTGCCAACGTCGTAACTTCACTTGGCCTTAGTTCTTCCATACCGCTTCAGCATGGAGAGCTTGATAACACCGAGGATATTGTACATATAGAGAAAGTTTTGAATAGATTCATCCAAGGGCTTACACTTAACGAGTTTAGGAGCAAGCTAAAAGAGATATTTTCAAAATTGAACAACCTAAACAATACGAATGGATTTGAGATAGGTAATCTGAGCAAGGGATTTTTGGAAATAACTGAGCGATTATCAATGGAAAGTTACGAAGATTACATCACAGAAGGTCTGCCAAATCTTCTTTCAAATGAGCGAATTAACTTAAGAAAATTACAAAACATATTAGCTTACATATCAACAGACGTTTTCTACAAAGATCTGTTAGAGCTCAAAAATGATGTTTATGTAGGTAAAGAACACGGTTTACGTTTCTTAGATGACTTCTCAGTAATTATAGGGTCGTTTTATGCGGAGAACACCCCAATTGGAAGAATAGCTGTCTTATTTGATAAATTCAGCAGATATGACCATGTATTTGAAAGTTTTGAATTCATGCTCAACAGATTGACTGAATATTTCACAATAGTCTCGAGAAATGTATAAAATATGCTAAAAAAGTAGGAAAAAGCAGAGGAGGGATAATTATGGAAAAGGAAAGAAAGCTTGAGAACTTGGATGAAGCCGAAAACAGGGTTGTTGGTGATAATTTAACTGAGAATAAAGAAGAAACTCCCAATCTCGAAAAAGAAAACAGAGAATTGAAGGAGAGAATTTCAGAGCTCGAAGCTCAGCTGAAAGAAATTCAAAACGCTGCGCGTGTTATCAAAGCAACCTTTGAAA
>WUQU01000189.1 GCA_009889605.1 Candidatus Bathyarchaeota archaeon
TGGAAAAAAGCCATAGTCAAGTTAGCAGAAGGCTACACAATTAAAGAACTCCAGGCGTAAGGGGTGAATAATAATGGGTCTCAAGAGATTTAAACCAGCAACTCCAGGTAGACGCTTCATGATTATTCCAGACTTTTCGGAAATTACAAAAACAGAACCCGAAAAGTCACTTGTTGTTCCTTTGAAAAAGACCGCTGGAAGAAACCACCACGGTAGGGTTACAGTAAGATTCAGAGGCGGTGGTCACAAGAGACTTTACAGGATAGTCGATTTCAGAAGATGGGAAAAAGAAAATATCCCCGCTAAGGTTGCCTCAATAGAATACGATCCAAACAGAACCGCAAGAATAGCATTGCTTGTTTACGCAGACGGTGAAAAAAGGTACATACTTGCCCCAAACGGTTTAAATGTTGGAGATACAGTACTCTCTGGACCTCAGGCTGAAATCAAACCAGGTAACGCATTGCCATTGGAAAACATACCAGTCGGTACAATAGTTCACAGCATAGAATTCTACCCAAGAGGCGGGGCAAAAATCGCCAGAAGTGCTGGTATGGCATGTCAATTAATGGCAAAAGAAGGCGACTATGCATTGTTAAGGATGCCATCTGGTGAACTTAGAAAGGTTCACGTAAGATGCTACGCAACAATAGGAGTAGTTGGAAACGAAGATCACAAAAACGAAGTTTCTGGTAAAGCTGGTAGAACAAGATGGCTTGGTAAAAAGCCACACGTTCGTGGTGTTGTTATGAACCCAGTTGATCACCCACACGGTGGTGGAGAAGGTAGAGGAAAAGGTCACCACCCACAGAGTCCATGGGGAGTTCCAGCAAAGGGTTACAAGACCAGAAGAGGTAAGAGAGCAAGCGATAAATTCATCGTTAGAAGAAGAAACGGTTAATCAGGAGGTGTAATAAATGAGCCGTTCCAGTAAAGAGGGACCATTTGTAGACCCCAAACTCTTGAAGAAAATCAGATTACTAAACGAAACTGGCGAAAAGAAAATAATAAAGACATGGAGCAGAGCAAGCACAATAGTTCCTGAGATGGTAGGTCACACAATTGCAGTTTACAACGGAATGAAGCACATACCAGTTTACATCACAGAAAACATGGTTGGCCACAAACTTGGTGAATTTTCCTTCACAAGAAGATTTGGTGGACATACGAACAAGTCAGCCAAAAAAGGTGAGGTAAAGAAATAAGGAGGGATCAAATAATGCAAACCGTCATCAAAAGAGAAGGGCTCAA
>WUQU01000190.1 GCA_009889605.1 Candidatus Bathyarchaeota archaeon
ATTCCGAATATGGCTAACGGTATCGCTGCGAGGACTGCGACGATGTAGCTTTGCGCAACCGGTGATAATGCCAGTCTTCCAAGCATTGAAGTAAATCCGAAGTTTATAGCAAATATTATGAATCCAACCATTAGCAGTCTTTTTTTACCAAGTTTTCTCGCAAGTATATTCACAGGTGCGTAGAATAGGAACGAAAGCAAGAACATTATGAGCTGAACTTGTGAAGCATGCTCTTTTGGAAGTTTCAGCAATACTGTTATATAGTAAACAAGTCCAAGGCTTATTCCGGTTAATCCGACCCAGTAGAGCAGGTCTTGGATGACAAATATAAAAAACGGCTTATCCTTAAATGCTGTTTTGATCGCTTCAAGTCCACCTTCGTTTACTGTATGTGCCTCACAGTATCTTCTCTCGTCTATAAATATTATCGGTAGCAGCATGAAGATAAAACCTACAACGCCGTAAGCTATTGTAACTGTCTGGAATGCTTTTAGTGGTTCAAAACCAGCTTTTTCCAGCATCGTTTGGAAGAGGTATATCTGTGTACCTATAACGTACCCTACTGCCCACGTGACAGAAATCATCGTGCTTAGTCCGAGCCTTTCATTTGGCGTGTGTCCAAGCTCGCTCATCCATGCAAAAAACGGTGTGACATACATTGTCATGAACCAGTAGAAAGCAATTACTGTAGAGAAGAGCCAGATTGTGTTTATTAGATAATTACTCGATGGCGGTAAAAACGGTAAGAAAGAAGTGCAAAAGGCAATACGCTTATTGCCAAATAGCCTCTTCTTCTGCCAAGTTTCAGTTTGCTCCTATCAGACAAAGTCGCAACGAGAGGATCCGTGATGGCGTCGAAAAGCCTCGATGTGCCGAGCGCTAATCCAACTATCGTGAGTCCTGCAAATACTATACCCTTTTGAATAAACTGCGTAAAATTCACCCCCTCGGGCGGCATGTAAAAATAAACAAGTGCGTTTCCAATCGCAAAGCTTGTGAGTGACCATCCAAGCTGACCGAGTG
>WUQU01000191.1 GCA_009889605.1 Candidatus Bathyarchaeota archaeon
AACAGCAGTATAAACCTGTTTTTAGTAGGTGGAAAGGTGAAGAACACAAACTTTTCCACAGTTGGTCCTGAGGCACAAAAGACATTTTTGCAGTTTAGTGCTGACATAGCTTTTATAGGTACAAGTGGTATCTCGCTTGAGAAAGGTCTTACGACATCTGATGTTTTTGAAGCAGAGGTAAAAAGAGCCATGATAGACAGCAGTAAAGAGGTCATAGTAGTTGCAGACAGCAGCAAGTTTAGAAAGAACGCAATGGTTTCGTTTGCAACTTTAAACAAGGTATCTGAGATTATCACGTCAGGCGAGATAGACAGTGAGTTTGTTGAAAGCTTCAGACAAAAGGGTGTAAAGGTAACTGTTGTAGTGTGAAAAGAATATTGAAAAAAAAGGGAAGAAGATTTTTTTGAGGGATTGAAAGGGGCAGACTTTAGCTATGGGAAAGATTCTCACGATAGACATTTGCACAACTGCCTGCAAGGTCATAGTGTTTGACCTTGAAGGGAACATTATAGCAAAGTCAAACAGAGAATATCCAACATACACACCTCAGATTGAGTGGGCAGAACAGGACCCGCTTGACTGGTGGAAAGAAACTGTCGAAGGGATCAAAGAGGTTGTGGAAGTTGCAGGGGATGATGATATTTTAGCAATAGGTCTTTCATCCCAGCGGGAGACAGTTGTCCCGATAGATGAAAAAGGTAATGTCATCTCAAGAGCCATTTCGTGGATGGACAGACGTTCGCGCCACGAGGCAGATGAGATTTCTCGTGAGTTTGGGAAAGATAGAATACATAAAATAACAGGGCTTATTCCTGACTCAACCTTCACTGCCACAAAACTTTTGTGGCTGAAAAAGTACCAGCCTGATGTACTGAAAAAGACACATGTTTTTTTGCAGCCCAAGGAGTTTATCGGGTATATGTTAACAGGTGAAGCAGCAACCGACCATTCATTAGCAAGCAGAACCATGATGTTTGACATTAACAAAAGACAGTGGTGGGAAGACATTTTTGAGTTTGTAGGTGTGAAGATTTCTCAGTTCCCAAGGCTTTGCTATTCAGATGAGATTATTGGATATTTAAAAGAAGATGTTGCAAAGGTTTTAGGGCTCAAAAGCGGTATTCCTGTTGTGAGCGGTGGCGGGGACAGACCATTAGAAGCTTTAGGTGCGGGGATTGTAAAAAGTTGTGTGATGGAGTCAACAGGGACCGCAACGAATGTTTCGATGTCAGCAGATAGAGTGCCCGAAAATCTTGATAAAAGGGTTGTTTGTTCGTGCCACGTGATAAGGGACCACTACTTGATAGAA
>WUQU01000192.1 GCA_009889605.1 Candidatus Bathyarchaeota archaeon
GTAAGTTGACGTAAGTCGCGTCTTCTGTTCCATCGTTAAGCAATATCGTTGCATCATAAAGGATACCATAATTTGTAGTGCTCCCCAATAAAGTTTTACTAAGCTCTTGACCGTAATAACCATCAAGTGCAACAAGATAGATCTTTGTTTTGAAGAGCATTGCACTTTGATCAACGAATCCTGTGTGGTAAGGGTTCTGCCCATACACTGGCCAAGAACCATAAGGTCCTGAGCCGTTGAATTTCCAAGCGTAGACTGCTCCATCGTTTGCAGGAACTGCAAAATAATCGTCATTCCTCAATGCACCGGTAGGTGCGACGTTTACCGCTCCACTTATAGGAATTGAAGCATTTGTAGTGTAATCCCAAACTTTTTCAAAATTTCCCGTTGTTGAATTGTACGATAGTATTGTAATTTTACCAGCGTTTAGGCTTTGGTGAGAAGATGGAACTATAAGATAAGTCACACCATCGTTCCCTCTTATAATAGCCGGGGTAGATGTTATTCTTTGTCCAACAGTATACTCTCCCATTTTAGCCAGCGAAGAATTCAAGGCAACAACCTTCCCGTCATCTCCAAAAATGAATATGTTTCCTTCACCATCGATAAGTGGACCTGATGAGTTCGAGTAGGAGAGGAACCCACTTGCATGTTCCTCTTCACCAGTCGAAGGATCTATCTTGAATAAAGTACCGTCTGACCTCAGTGCATACAAGTAACCGCTTTCATCCATAGCCATCGGAACTGTGAATTCTTTACCTGATCCTCCATAATTTTCAAGTGGTGCGGATGACAAAGTAAAACTACCATCGACGATGTTCTGTGCTTCATATAGTTTTCCGCTCTGGGTCATTATATAGAAGTAGCTTTTATCAAAATTCAAAATTGGAGGTGCCTTAATTGGTAAAGCGATGTAAGCACTATTAACTAATGAAATGCTAGACCCATCAAAGACAAATTTATAAATCTTTCCAGTCATATCTGCAGTTATAATTTCGATTTCGCCAGAGCTGTTTACGTAAGCCACGACTCCATACGCGGCCCCGTCTAAATCTTCTTCTTCTATATTACCACCGGTTGCCAATTCATGAACTATTATCTTGTTATTCGCGGCTTGAGCAGAGACGTAAACCAAATATTTGTCAGAGCCAAGTTCAATGTACGTCGGTGGTGCAACAACATTGAATGCTCCGCTAACTTGGCCGTAGTTTATTAATCCTCCCTGAATTGTTAGTTCATACGCAGCTCCATCTTTTGAGAGGAATATTATGTTCCCTTGAGACTTTGTGATTACTGCGGGTCCAAATTTGTTAGGTACTTGTCGGCTGTAAGTTCCACCA
>WUQU01000193.1 GCA_009889605.1 Candidatus Bathyarchaeota archaeon
GATTGAGGAAATTAGAAATTCTATAGATAGCTCAACTAAGAGAATGGATGAACTTAAAAAGTCCTTCGGAGATGTTGTAACTGGTATCGATAAGTTTAAAATTTCAAATTTATAACTCTATAATTACTTCACAAATTACCTCACAGCCACCAATAAGGTGGCTGTTTTTTTCATCTATTTTCTTAACAATTCTTAACATTCTAAAATCAAGGCTTAATTTTTGAATGAAATAATTAAGGCGAACTCTGTAAGGAAATTAATTCAATAGGAGGTGTCGGTATGGCAAGGTCAGTTTTAAGGAAGATATTAGGTTTGTTATTCTTGGTAGTTTTGTTCGCTTCTTCAGTAGTCTTTGCGAACAGCTTGGTTATAAAAGGTTCGAACACGATGCTCGAACTTTCACAGTTGTGGGTTGAAGAATTCGGTAAGATGTATCCAAATATCAAAGTAACGCTCGAGGGTGCAGGAAGTTCTACAGGAGTTGCGGCTCTTTTCAACGGTACAACAGATATAGCAAATTCAAGCAGATGGTTCAAAGATTCAGAAGTTCAGCAGATGTTCTCTCAGAAAAAGTGGTTCACACCAATTTTAATTGCTTGGGACGGAATTGCGGTTGTTGTTCACAAGGATTTACCAGTTAAGAACCTTACAATCCAGCAGATCAAGGATATCTATACAGGAAAAGTTACAAGATGGAATCAGATTGATCCAAACCTTCCAGCAAGAGATATAGTTGCATTCTCAAGAAACACAGCATCCGGTACGTTTGAAGTCTTCAAGGAAAAGGTTCTCCAAGATGAAAAGATGTCTCCAAGGGTTAGAATGCTTGAATCATCAATGGCAGAACTCGAAACAGTTGCAAAGACACCTTACTCAATAGCTTATTTCGGGGTTGGATATGTAGATAGTTCAGTTAAAGTTGTCTCGGTAAATGGTGTGCTTCCTTCAAAACAGAACATTCTCTCAGCTAAGTACCCACTCTCAAGACCACTCTTCATATTCGTTGATATTACAAAAGGTTGGCCAGAAGAAGGTCCAGTTGCAGAATACTTAAGATTCATTATGTCCAAGAAGGGTCAGGAATTAGTCGAAAAAGCAGGTTTTGTTGCAGCGCTTGGACAGTAATAGGGATAAACTGAGAAACTTTGGAACAACAGATAGAAACATAAAGAAAGCTTACTAGTGCGATAAGTCACACGCAAGTGTTAGAGATATTAGAAATATGAGATAGAAAGGGGATAAAAGTGAAGAGAGAACTCAGAGATAAAACCCGAAAGGCTTTGTTAGCGCTGACGTCAGCACTTGCGATATCGGTACTCTTTGGTGTGTATTTCTACCTAATCCGAGAATCGCTTCCTGCTATCCGCACCGTCGGTGCGGACCTCTTTTTGTCTGATCAATGGTACCCAGTCTGGGAACCAGGTGAGTACGGGATGCGTTCTTTAATATTGAATTCTCTTATTGTGACTGTCCTCGGTAC
>WUQU01000194.1 GCA_009889605.1 Candidatus Bathyarchaeota archaeon
TAAGGCGGATGAGATAGATACGGGCATTATGCCGGGGAATATTCCCCGGTATTTTTTTTGTTTATACAATTTGTGCTATAATCTAGATGTCACATTGAACGAAAATATTTTGTACACAGTCTAATAAGTACAGGAGGTGTTCAAATATGGGAAAAGTGAAAGTATTCGTACTGATTTCTATTTTATTTGTAGCTGTTTACGGCTTTTCGGATTTTTACTTGAACGTTGGGACTCTTCAAATAGGTAATGAGAATTACATGGTTTACGAGTTTGGTCCAGAGTTTACCGTTGGACCTTTAACGCTCGGAATTACCTTGACTACTTATGCTACTGATTTGACAACTGGTAACTTCTATTTTGGTTATCCCGGAGCTCAACAACCAAGTACTAACATCGTCGATGGTATTAACATTACAGCCTTAGGTCTTGATCTTGGGAGTTTTTGGTTCAGATACGGAAGGATGAGACCAATTACTTATGGCATGGGATTTGTTTTCAATGGATACGTTGTACCTGATATAAGGGTTCTAGATTTAGGAGTTCGATTTGGTGAGACAAACTTGTCGGTTCACATTCCGTATCAAATCGCCCAGCTTTCGAATTTTACAACTCTTCAATCAGATTCACTCTACACTGGGATGCTAAGTTCAAAACTTTTGATGTTTGATTTGTCAGTATTTGGAGGAGTAGAGATTGGGTCTGAATCACCAAGTGCAACACCTTTGCAATACGCTGCAGGTGTGTCGTTAACTAAGGAGATATTTGGTATATCATTAGGAGCAGAAGCAGATATCCAATATTGGAAAGATGGTACAATTGGTTATGGTGCATTCGCAGGCGCTTATGGAAATTTCGGAGTTCTCCAATTAGTAGCAGGACCATATATGACAACTGATGGTTTCTCTCCGTGGCTTATCGGAAGGAATTATAGAACACTTAGATTGAGTAACGATTTTGGACCTGAAACGTACAAGGCTGAGCTGGGTTACATAGTAAGCCTTGGATTCA
>WUQU01000195.1 GCA_009889605.1 Candidatus Bathyarchaeota archaeon
TAAACAAGAAATAATTTGTGCCAAAGTTAAAGAGCTTGTTGAAAAAGTCGTTGAGAGAAACTTGACTGAAGGAATTCTCCTTTCAGGAGGACTGGATACAAGCATCCTAGCAACAGTAGCATCAAAACATTTGCGTATAAAGGCGTTTACATGCGCCTTTCAAGGAGCCCCAGCACCAGACGTGGAACACGCCCTTATTATGGCAAAAAGGCTAAACCTTCCGCATTACGTGTACTTTTTCACTGATGAAGAACTCTACGAAGCAGCACGCTTTGTAATCAAAATCTTACGTTTGTTCGACCCCATGGAAGTTCGAAACAGCTCCACCATATATATTGGGTTAAACTTTGCCAAAAACAACGGTGTGAAAAGCATCATGACCGGTGACGCCCTCGACGAGCTTATGGCGGGTTACCCATGGCTTTTTAAGTGGACCGAAAAAGAATTAGAGATAGAGCTTCAAAAGATATGGGATACAATGCTTTTCTCATCAGTCCCCATAGGAAAAGCCATCGGAGTGGAAGTTAAAACACCATACCTTGACCCAGAATTCAAGGAATTCGCGATGAAACTCAATATCAAGCATAAAGTTCGTGAAGAAAGAGGTATGAAATGGGGCAAATGGATAATGCGCAAAGCCTTCGAAAACATTTTACCTCCCGAAATTGCTTGGAGAAGGAAAGATCCAATAGAAGTGGGCTCTGGAACAACAACTCTTCCAAACTTCTTCAACACAAAAATCAGCAACCAAGAATTTGAAGAGAAAAAAACGAAGTATCTTGAAATGGACAAAGTAACAATACGTGATAAGGAGCAACTGTTCTATTACGAAATTTACAGAGAAGAAATAGGCGTACCCCATCCAAAAGATACAACGGGCAAAATATGCCCACAATGCAACTCAAACGTACCACAAGGAACAAGCTTTTGTCGAACTTGTGGAGCCTTTCCAGTTTAACGAACCAGCCTAACTCCCTTTTTATTTTTATGTTGTTGGCTGTTATCGCCCATTCCATCTATTGACAATAGGCATTTTCCACCCAATACCAAATGCCTTTGAGGTGATTTTTATGCATGGAGGCGCTTGTCGCCGCTTATATTCAGCTCTCCTAATCCTTGAATAGATATCTTCTACAACTTCTCCTGAGTAGCCTTTTTCCACGAGCCCTCGCTTACCTTCTCTTTTCTCTATTAGGTCATCCACCAGTGGACTAACAATGTCAAAATCAAATGGATCATACTGGTCTTCTTTCAATTCTGGGGACGGTTTCTTTTTGAATACGCTTTCAGGAATTATTTCCCTTCCAGCCTTAGCATTGACATATCTCGCTAGCCGATAGACTTCAAGTTTGCTGACGTCGCCGAGGACACCTATTCCTCCAGCCATATCTCCGTAAAGAGTGCAATAGCCCAGAGCAAGTTCAGTTTTGTTTCCAGTATTTACCACTAGTATTTTTAGTTCTTTAAGCCTATTGGAGATGTCCATGAGGATATTTCCTCTTATTCGTGGCTGGATATTCTCATCTGCAACAAGATCATCGCTTTCTTTAGTTAAAGCAAAGAATTTGCGTATTTCTTCCAAAGGTTTCTCTAAAACTTTTTGATAAACTCCTATAATCTCCTGAATAGGGATTTCTACAAAGCATATGCCCAAATTTTTAGCTAATGTTTGTGCGTCAGCTCTGCTATGCTGGCTGGAATATTTTGAGGGCATGTAAACACCAATAACATTCTCTTTACCTAAAGCTTCAACTGCGATGCAAGTGGTGAGGGATGAATCAATTCCGCCGCTCATGCCCACAACAGCTTTTTGGAATCACGTCTTTCTAAAGTAGTCCCTTACGCCTGACACCAATGCGTTGAACATCTCCTGCTCTTTACAACAAAAAGGCAGCCCAACTTTTTTAGCAATTCTCCCTTTTGCATTAAGGTCTACTATTATAATGTCTTCCTCAAACTGCTTGCCTACGGCTATCAAATTGCCTGTTTTATCAACCGCCAAACTTTGCCCATCGAAGACCAGTTCATCTTGACCGCCAACCATGTTAACATAGAAGATTGGAAGCCTATTCTTTCCTGACTTTTCACGTAACAATTCTACTCTAGCAAATTTTTTTCCAACATAGAATGGGGATGCTGAAAGATTAATAATCAGGTCAGCGCCTTTAGCGGCAAGAGTGTCTGTAACTTTTACATGGTATCCTCCGTCCCATAAATCTTCACAGATTTCAACACCGATATTGATTTCTTCGCCGTGAACGTTAACTTTTACAGGATTAATGTCTTTTGAAGGTTTAAAGTACCTCGCTTCATCAAATACATCATAAGTGGGCAAGAGGGTCTTATGAACCACCGCTGCTAACTTGTTTCCATTAAAAACAGCTCCCGCGTTGTAAAGAATTTCGCACTCATAGTCGAAGAACCCAATTATTCCCACAATTTCCTTTTTTTACATTTTCTTCCATAAGTCTCAACCAAGATTCTTTATTGGTCTTGACAAATTCTCTGTCATACAGCAAATCTTGTGGAGGATATCCAGTAACCGCTAATTCTGGGAAAGCCACTATACTCGCATTATGTTCTCCAGCCAAGTCTAAATATTCCTTTATTTTCTCGATATTTCAGTCGATATCGCCAACCGTGACATTTATTTGCGCCATAGCAACTTTCATTAAAATCCCCTTCAGAGAAGGGAACTATGGAAGAAAAAGAAAAGAGGAAATTGTTAGGTTATGCCTCGTCTAAACCCATTTTCTGCCCATTTTGAGCTTCAGCATGTTTACGCTTGTTTCGAGACATTTTACTCGTTTCTTTAACTCTTCTATTTCTGAATACAACTCTCCTACACTCTTTTCTTCCAACATTTTTTGGGTTTGGGACATAACGTCACCTCACGGGAATTCTTTTTCCAACTGGTCCTCGGGATACGCGTACGTTTTATGGTCTGCTATGTCTAAACCGAAGAGTTCAGCATCTCTGTGAGCGCGAAGCAATCCTGCTTTGTGAATCAGTTTGAAAAGCATAAAGCCCGTTAGCCCAGCCCATGCTGCAATTGTTAATCCACCTAAGGCTTGCGTTCCTATTAGTCTAAGCCAGTCTGTTATGTTTGAAACTCCGTAGATTGGGTGAGCCCAGAGACTTTTTAGGCTGAATAGTCCCGTGGCTATTACGCCCCAGAAGCCACATGCTGCATGCACTGGAACACATACGCAAGCATCGTCCACATGAAACTTGTGCTCCAGTAATCCTTGGACAAACGTTGTTATGATTCCGGCAACTATGCCCGTTATGAACGCGAATATTGGATGCATTACGGCTGCTCCTGAGCAGATGGCAACAGCGCCCGCAAGCAAGCCCGCCATTGAGGTTAGTGCATGCCCTCTTGATGTCAACGCTGCGCCGAAGAGTCCCCCGGCCATCGCCATTGCAGTGGTAACACCAACCCATGCCAGTTCTACGTTTATCGTTTGGGCGCTACTTGCAACACTTGAGCCGACGTTGAAGCCGAACCAGCCGAACACTAGCAACCAGGCGCCAATAACGGATAGAGGCAGGCTGTGACCAAAGAAGGCACGGGCTTCTTTCTTTTTACCAACGAATTTTTCCTATCCTTGGCCCAATAGTTACTGCTGCTGCTAGGGCGAACATGCCGCCTGTTAAGTGCACCACTGACGAGCCTGCATAGTCAATGTACCCCATTTGGGCTAACCAGCCTCCGCCCCAGACCCAGTGTTCCACCACAGGATATAGAAAAGCGGAGATAACCGCTGCAGCTATGACCCAGCCCCATAGCTTGTCCCTTTCAGCTGTTGCGCCGGGAATTATTCCTATAGCTGTTATGGCGAACATGGACATCTTGAACCATAGTCCCAAATCTCCGTATCCCGACGGGCTCGCCGAGATTCCATAGGCGCCTGTTGCTGACAAGGCGGCAGGTAAAGGGTTGGCTATGGTAGGCAGCCATTTGGGCGCGCCGAGAAAGAGTTCTTCGGTGTAGTATGCCACTGGAAAGCCTATCAAATAGTACATTACGAAAGCCAATGTTCAGCCTATGTTTAGCATTATTATGGTATGGGCAACGTTTTTCTTTCGCACTAATCCTGCGTAAAGTAAGGCGAAACCCGCTGTGGCCATTATCAATATGGCCACCGGAGCCCAGCCTACTATGAAAACCTGTTGTATGGACGCAAAAATTTCATCTGTTGATGTTGACATTGAACTTCACCCTAGATTTTGCTGACAAACCAAACGGGCTTCAGCGATATTGGAATTTCCTCGACTGAAAGACCCTCTCTTTCTATGTTTAGTTTAAGGATCTGGGGCTTTAATGGGACGCTTCTAGATTTTCTCAGGATAAATACTCGCGTCCACACGACATCGTGTTTATGGTAGTCTAGGTAGATAAGGTGGTCGACAAGGTATTCAGTTATATCTGGCGTCGGAGGTATACCCTCAGCGGTAAATATTGTTGTTGCTTTTTTCTTCTTGACCTCCAATAATACTTTCATGAAAACTTCTCTGAACTCTGTAGGGTCCACAAGCCTACGCTCAAGAGAGGAAAGCGAGTCCAGAACGATTCTGCTTGCTTCTGGTTGTGCGGCTAAACCCCGCATGACTATGTCTATGGCTTCTTCTTTACTAACCAGTGAATATTCACTAGCATAGGTGGCGCTTATTGATAAATCTACAACGCTATTTGCTTGTCTTTGACCAGTTGTGGAAAATCGTTCCAGAGCTCTCTGCCGGTTCGCATTATTGTTTCAGGTGTCTCTTCGGTTGTTATGTAGATGCATTTCTCACCGTTTTCTGCGCCTTTATGCAAAAACTGGAGGCATAGAATCGTTTTGCCGGTTCCTGGTTCGCCTCTTACTAGGATGGCGTCTCCTTTGGGCAATCCTGGAATAAAGTTTGTGAGACCTTCAACTCCAATATCTATCCATTCGACATGTTTCCGTTCTTCCATTTCTTCTACTGATAGTGCTCTGACAGCTTTTTTCATCTTAATTCACCTTTTTGGCAGAACATAAAGGTGTGAGGATATAAATGTTGTTGAGATTTATTCATAACTTTTATGAAAAAATGAAAAATATATGTTGAAACTGTTACTAAATATAAAAAATGTAAAAATTTGTAAAATGCGGAAAAATAATTATGCTAATGCTACTTGACGCGCAAACTCAACTTTGCCAAATTTTCTTTAATCTCAAACTTAACGCCCATGCCACGGAGAAAATCTTCAAGGAACAACCTAACGAATTTCTTGGAAAGCTCAGATGTAAGGATAAGCGTGAAGTCATTTTTAGCATTTTTAACTATTTTAAAAAAGTTACGGTCCTCCAAACGAACTAATAGACTCTCAACATCGTTTATTCTGCTTTTAAACTGTTCACAATGAGACTGGGCTATTTTTCTATGTTCACTCCAAAATTTTTCTTTCTCAGTCAAAGACTCTACAGCACTCAAGAATAGAATCCAGTGATCCAAATCAAGGATAACATGTTCACCGTTTATAAGTAACTCCAAATAAGAACGAACTTTTCGGGTTATAATAGGCTCCGACAAAGCCTTGTTTTCATTGAAAAATCTTAAGGCTCTCCTCATTATTTCACTCTGCGAAAATCCTTCTTCCAAGCTGAGTTTCTCCAATAAACCTGCAGTTGGCGGATCGAAAGCCACAGTTATCCGTATAGGGCCTTTTTGTGAACTTTTACGGAAATTTCGTTCAGGAGTGAACACGGTTATCTCCATTAACAGACGTCTAGACATTTGTTTATTATAATAAACGCTTAATATAAATATTTCCATAAATAAAAAAATATTATGCATAAACATTCATAAAATAGCTTATTTTTTGAATAGACAATTAGCTCTAAATGAAGCTAACAACAGAAATATCAACAAAAATACTTTAAAACACCACAACAATTTATCAACTAAATTGAAATTTAAGGGCATGTTACATTGACTACTATTAAATTCAAAGGAAAATTTGTAAAGGGAATTTTTAAGGCGCGAGTTACGCGTTTCTCTGTTTTGGTTCAGGTTGGCGATAAAAATGTGGTTTGCTTCCTGCCTAACCCTGGAAAGCTGGAGGAGTTGCTGGTTTTTGATGCTCAAGTGATTTTGAGGGAGGCTAAAAAAGGTGACAGAAAAACTTTGTACGACTTGGTGGGGGTTTACCATGGCGACCAAATTGTTTCTGTGGATTCTCGCCTTCCAAATAGACTTGTTTTCGAATCTTTAAAGAACAGGGATTTGCCCGAATTCGCGGGATATGTCAAGATTAAGCCTGAATACCTTTATGGGCATACGCGTTTCGACTTCCTATTAAGCGGCAACGACGTGCCCTGCCTTTTAGAGGTTAAGTCATGTACTCTTGTGAGGGGTGGTGTTGCCATGTTTCCAGACGCCCCAACTAAACGAGGCACTAGACATGTGTTGGAGTTGGTGAAGGCTAAAAATGAGGGATACCGCGCCTGCATACTCTTCATTATTCAGAGAACAGATGCTTATGTGTTTAAGCCTAACGATGAAACGGACACGGCCTTTGGAAAGGCTTTGCGGTATGCTGCGGAATGTGGAGTTGAGGCTTACGCCTACTCTTCAGAGTTTAAAGTGGACAGAATGGCTCTGAAAGGAAGGGTTAAGGTTATACTCTGACATTTAAAATGATGTTTTCCAGATTTTGAGAAAGGAAATTATAAAAACCAGTTTTACATGAGAATACTTAAATCCCTGAATAGGCGAAGAGGAAGAATATGGCCAAACTTACCGAGAGAAAGTTTGTAGCCGCCGACCCGAGCAAGTGCACAGGTTGCAGCCTATGTGAATATGTATGTGCTTTAGAAAAGAACGAGGTTCTATGGAGTCCTTTAAGGTCTAGGATAAGGATTATACGCTTAACTCCAGCCTTTAACATCGCCATGACTTGTAGGTTCTGCAATGATGCCCCATGTGTGAGAGCTTGTCCCCGCGAAGCCCTAACCCAGTCTGAAGAGAACGGCGTAATAATGGTTAATGAGGCAAGATGCGACGGCTGCGGCTGGTGTGTGCAAGCTTGTCCCTACGGCGGCATTGCAGTTCACCCAGACAAGAACTCTGTTTTAGTTTGTGACCTATGCGATGGAGAGCCCAAATGCGTCGCGTTCTGCCCAGAAGAAGCCTTAGAACTTGTAACAGGAGACGAGGCTGCAAACAAAAAACTGATAGCCGCCATCGAGAAGTTGCCGGCTGAAATTGAAAAATTAACAAACCTTGCGAAAAAGCGGGAATTGGATGTTTTGCTGGCGGAGGCTGAAGGGAAAGCAAAAAGGCTTTCAGTGAAGCTTGAAGAAATGAACAAAAAATGGGGCTATAAACTGAAATAGTTAAACTTTGCCTTCGCATTCAAAGCATAGGTCTACGCTTCTATTGGTCCAAAAGACTTTGCCACACTTTAAGCAAGTGGTTTTTCTCAGCAAGCCCTTATCTTCAGACTTTATAGGCGTTAAGGCGAAGTCTGGTTTTGGGAAGCTTATGGCTCTTTTGTGGCATATGCGTTCGCATGCAGTGCATCCATTAACACATTGTGGGGATTAGTTACTATGGCTTTTCCGTCTTTGAAGGCGAACACGCTGTTCGGGCAATATTCTACGCAGCGGGGCTTGCCAAAGGGTGCGCAGCCGTCGCATTTTTTCTGGGAAATTGTGGGCTTATAAAATGTAGAAAGCAGGGAAATAAAAGGTTCTATTCCGTCAGCGACCCCGCAGTTTTCACGGTAATCGACGCAGTTAACGTGGAATTGGTGGATGCACTTTCGAAAAGAGTTATCGAACAGATAGTTTAAAGGAGGCGAAGATGAAGAAAGAGGGAAAAATGGCAAGAGAGGATGCCAACCCATGAGAACATACTTTTCTCTTGTTTTGGCGGTTTGTTAAACACGGTAATAACAAGCGCACTGGCGTGTTTAGAGGTTATTAAGGAGCAAGGCTTAAAAATCTTGGCAAATCGAAAGCTGCAAAGAAAATAATAACAGTGGACGGATGCTCCTTTGAATGTGTCAGAAAAACCATGGAGGCAGCTGGCTTCAAAATACTTAAGAGCATTGTGCTTGCTAGAGGTATAGACATGGAAAAAGCGGCATCGCACACAGATATCGGAAAAGGCTTAGGCGTCGAAAAATGCATTTCACAAGAAGACATAAAAAAGGCTAAGGAAGTTATTATGAAGGCAATTATGGAAAGTGGTTACAAGCTTTAATGAAGGAAAAGTATATCGTGTGAAGACTTCATTGAGCTTCTTTTTCCAGAAGAAATCGTTAAAAAGATTGAGATTAAGGAGATATCGCCGTGCACTGCTGACCCTGAAAGAATCAAGTTTTTGGCTCAAGCTGACAAACCTTTGGAGGATGTATTGCCTATTGCCTATTGCCTATTTTTTATATGGCTGTTCCAAACGCTAAATATTTGGAAAAACCTGGTGCTTTAAGCTATACTCATCGGCAGCATTTGATAACAATTTCTGCGAATGGCAGAATTGGAATGACTTATGTTAAGGATAGAAGCGAAGCAGAGCAGCTTGTAGAAGAGGCTAGAAAGTTGTTCTCTCAATGCTTTCATTAGTTAAGCTTAGCTTGTATACGGAAAACATTTTCCGAGAAAGAAGAAGCGTCAAA
>WUQU01000196.1 GCA_009889605.1 Candidatus Bathyarchaeota archaeon
AAGCAGCTGCTATAGGTGTCATTATGACTGCGCTTATTGCTCTGCTTTCTTTTATCCAGTTTAAACTGTTTAGGGAATCATAGTATGGGAGTGAAGTTATGTATAGAATATTTAAATATATAGCACTATGTCTTTTAGGTTTAATCTGGGTTTCACCACTTGCTTTTATGTTTTTATTTTCTCTTGCTCCTAATTCAGATATTATTCAAATGCGACTTCTACCCAGTGAGATAACGCTTAGTAACTATTACGATGTATTTCTAACGAAGATAAGGGGGGTAAGTATACCAAAATCCCTACTGAACAGCCTAATTGTGTTGATAATACAGGTAACTGGAATTTTAATATTAGATGCTCCAGCTGCTTATGCATTAGCTCGTTTAAATTTTTGGGGACGTGAAACCATTTTTCGTATCATCTTAGTTACGATGATGATGCCTGGACATATTATCCTTATATCTCTCTATATATTAATGGCTAATTTGGGCCTAGTGGATACCTTGCCAGGACTTTTCCTGCCAGGACTCCCAAGGGTTATAGGCATATTCCTTCTGAGACAGTTCTTTAGAGAACTTCCTCAAGAAATTGAGGATGCAGCCTATATTGATGGAGCTAGCGAATGGCAGACATTCTTAAAGATTATGCTTCCTATGGCTAGTCCTGCATTAGCTACTCTCACTGTCATTACCATGTTATATAGTTGGAACAATTTCTTATGGCCTTTGGTTATTATCAATAGTTCAGAGAAACTTACAGTTCCCATAGCTGTAGCTTATCTTAGAGCTGGTACTAACGTTTCGCAAAATTATTCAACAATGCTTGCAGCTTCATTTTTAACGAGTTTACCCATGATCATCCTCTTTGTGTTCGCTCAAAGATGGATTGTTAAAGGAGTTGCCCCTACTTCTGGGATAAAATAAGAATAAAGTTCTATAAAGAGTAATAAGGAGGAATTAAAAATATAAAGATGGGAAAAATAAGGCTAAATTTAGAAAGATCTTTCGACATATCTC
>WUQU01000197.1 GCA_009889605.1 Candidatus Bathyarchaeota archaeon
TATCGTTGCCTTATGGTATGATGGTTTTACCAAAACCGGATGATACTCACACAAAGGAGTTGTTTGCATGGATGATCAGTTGACGGCGTGGGCTATGGTAATCTCTACTAAACTTAAATTACCTCTTTCTAATGATGATATTGTCAATCGGTTTTCTGTGATCCTTGCTGCTTCATCTTCGCAAGAGTTGTTATCATATTCCTCACCGCCTCCTCGACATCAGGATCGTCCCGTAGGCTGACACCAAACTCCTTTTCTGCCTTTTCTATTACATCCAAAATAACTGACTCTGGGAGCGCATTAACGCTCTCTTTTTCTATATCTTCTTTATCTACATATCCAGCCACTTGCATTAGTTTCGTGTAATCATAATGGTAAGCTTCAGATAATGCTTTTAAAGTATCTGGAGATGGCTTTATACGAGCTTTTCTTTTTAGATGTACACCCTTTTCTACAAAATCAATATATGAATGGCTTAATTTGCTACGTCTAGCTGCTTCGCGTAGTGAGATATTTAAATCATCTCTTATTTTTTTCAAGAGTTCGTTAATCTCTGACAATTTATCACCTCCAAGATTACAGTGTAATACTTGTCTTACAATAGTGTAAGACGCAGATATGAAAATAAACCAAAAAAACTTGTACTTCATAGTTGACGGAATGTAATATGTGTAGTACATTTATATCAACAAGTATTACTTGTAGTACAAAAAGGTGGTGAAACAATGGAAAACAATCTTAGTTTCTTGATGGCAAAACATAATATTGGACCATCTGAACTTGCTAGAGAAATTAAGGTCTCTCGCAATACTATTCAACGGATATTGCGAAAGCATAATGCCTCTGCAGAAACAATGTTCAAAATCGCTAATTACTTCAAAAAAGATGTAGAAGACATTTTTTGTATCGAAAATGTACTACATGTAGAACGAAGGCGTTCTAACCAAAAATCAGCTTAAGGAGTGGTAATGATGAATCACCTTCAACCGTTTATGTATGGTGAAGCACAAGTAAGGACCATGATCATGGAAAATGAACCATGGTTTGTTGCAAAAGATGTATGTGATGTGTTGGAACTGACCAATAGTCGAATGGCTCTTGATCGGCTTGATCCTGATGAAAAGGGTGTAAGTTCAATTGACACCCTTGGTGGTAAACAGTCAGTTCAAGTAGTTAACGAACCTGGCCTTTACACTTTAATCCTTGGGAGCCGCAAACCAGAAGCCAAACAATTCAAGCGCTGGATCACACACGAAGTCATTCCTTCTATAAGAAAACACGGTGCATACATCACACCTGAAACAATGGAAAGAACACTTCAAGATCCTGACTACATCATCGGAGTAATAACTGCACTCAAGAATGAACAGGACAAACGTAAAGCACTTGAGGAGAAAGTAACTGCTGATCAACCAAAGGTACTGTTCGCTGAATCCCTTCAAGCTTCCAAAGACTGCATCTTAGTTGCCAACCTTGCTAAATTATTGAAACAGAACGGCATCGACACGGGAGAGCGTCGATTGTATCAATGGCTGCGTGAGAATGGA
>WUQU01000198.1 GCA_009889605.1 Candidatus Bathyarchaeota archaeon
GAAGGTAAATGGCGAAAAAACTAGACTACGAACGCGCCTTAAACCAAATATTCGGAACAAACATTAAATGGTCAAAACTGAGCACTGAAGAACTGGTGGAGCTTGCCACCATCCTAAACCATCCAGAAGTTCTATTGGAAAAACTTGAAATAAAAAACGAATACAAACGTAAACTGTTAATAGACAGGTTTATCGAAGCAACCGCCGACCTCCTAAAAGAATGGGAAGGACCCGTAGCCACACTGCTCAAAAAGTTTATTAAAGAAGAAAAACAGCCTGCAACGTCAACATAAAGCTTATAAATGTTGACTTAGCAACTCATTTTGGAGGAGAAAAAGGGTAATGTCTGAAGTTGTAAAGATAAGAATTGAAGGCGTAAAGAGGCAGATAGACACGCTGGCAAGCTTTGTAAAAGAGCCTAAGGGAATCTTCGAAACAGCAGACGCCATCGTCAAAAACTTCAGAAACGCCAACAGAGAAACCGTTAAAGCCATCAAAGAAAGGAGGAGACGTTAATGGCTGAAAAAACCATACTTGAAAAGCTGAAGGCGAGGAAGGAAAAATTCCTTGAAAGGATACGGGGAAAAGCCTGGAGCTGGGGTGAAGAAGAGAGAATCATAGGAAAAGGCAAGCTTATAGACAAGGCAACAGCGAGACTTGACAAAATCACAGCAAGAATAAAAGAAAGGGGAATCATCCCCGCTGTCAGGGAAACCTTTGAAAGATGGGAGCCAGGAAAACGGGTTAAAGAGATAATGGCGCCGGCGGAAGAAGGTGAACTTGAGATAGTGGAAGAAAAACCTAAAACAGCGGAAGGAAAAAGGGAAAAAGAAGGCATAAAGCTCCGCACATAAGCCAACCTAAAGCCTTTTTCCGCTACTTCCTTAACGGAAGTTTACGTGTAGGTTTCTCTTCAACCTTGAAAACCACCGTGCCAGCTGCCCCTAAAAACTTTTCACCGTAAATCCTTGGCACGCGGACGTAATAGAAGCGTCCAGTTGAACTTATCCTTCCAACCCACTTAAGCTCCTCAACCTCAGCCATTTGCAGTTTACACCAGCCACATATCACAAAACATATTATAAAACATAGTAAAAACGTTTTTATAAACTTTTGAAAGTTTACAAGTTTGAGGTGTAAAAATGGAACTTGAAGAGTTGAAAAGGTTGATGGCGATAAACGAGAAGGCAGTGCTGTCCAGAAGGATAGATCCGATAGGAACAGAGTACGAGGTTGTTGTCGACGCCCTTTCAGGGATTGGAAAGGTTAGGATAGGCGAAAGGGATCTGGAGCTTCCAGGGTTAGCCAGACACCGAGACATAATCATTAAAACTTTAGCGGAGTTTAAGGACAAGGAAAAGAAAAACGTTATGCCACTGCAGTATGCGAAAAGCGACGACATAGTGGTTATGGCTTTAAGGCCTCAACACTTCGGCTTACAGGGCTACGCTAAAGACGTGGCTATACCGTCTGGAAAGTTTACAGCTGTAGACAACATTATCCCAGCCACAGCTGGGGTTTTCACGGTTCCAGACAAGCAGATATTCATAATAACAGACTTTGTCGACGTAGTTGCTGAAAGCCCGGTGACGGCTATAAAGGTTGAAAACGTGGACGGTATACCGCAGTACGCTTTTGAAGTGAGAAAAGAGCTTAAAATCACCGACCTACACTTGATAGAAATGGATTACCCAATCATAGCTGACGCCTCCATCGACATAGACGCCCTTGTATGGAGCAAAACTGCCGGCGCAACGGTTTCCCATGAGCTTACACCCTTCGGAGTTTGGATAGGATACGGAAAAGCTGTTCCAGCGTTGAGGACAGAAACTTAAGGTGGCATCAGCGATAGACTTGACAGCTCAGCCTTTGCCCTAGAAACGCGTTAGAAGCTGAACCCTTAAACCGTAAAAATGGAGGGTTAAACACAACAACTAAACCTCCAAAGTTTTTATGAACAGTTTAGGAGGAAAGTTGATGGATAATAGGGATATCACCACCCCAATAACCCAAGTGCTTCTAAGGGAAAACGACAATTTAGCCCTAATCTTCCCAGTTGACGTTGCTAAAAACCCCAAGTTTGAACTTTACTTTTTCAGGGTTGCAAGGAGACAGCCCCTCCACAGGGTTTACAATTCAGAGCTTCCAGTCCTTGCC
>WUQU01000199.1 GCA_009889605.1 Candidatus Bathyarchaeota archaeon
CATCGTTAAAGAAATCAGAGGATCGAACAAGGTTGAAGAAGTAGTCATCGTAAACAACGAGACAAAAGAGGAAAGCGTTATAAAAGCTGATGGTGTGTTCATCTACGTCGGTCTTGTCCCGCAAACAGAAGCGTTCAAAGGTTTAGTTGATATGAACGACTACGGATACATTATTACTGACGAAAATATGGAAACGAACGTTCCTGGAATGTACGCAGTTGGAGATATAAGGATTAAAGGGTTAAGACAGATAGTTACCGCAGCTGCTGATGGGGCTATAGCTGTTGAGCACGCAGCAAAGAAATACTTCTAATTCAATAGAATGAGGAATTAAGGAGGAGGTGTCGATATGCCAACATACAAGGTAAAGATTTACACAACGCCCACGTGTCCGTGGTGCAGAAGGGCGAAAGATTATTTCAAACAACTTGGAATCCCATACACTGAAGTAGATGTTTCCAAAGACAGAAAAGGTGCTGAGGAAATGGTTAGAAAATCCGGACAGATGGGCGTTCCCGTCATCGAAATAGGAAACCAGATAATCGTTGGATTTGACAAGGCAAGAATCGACAGAATTCTTGGAATTAGCTAATCAAAATATGAATACGGAAGGCTTTGCCTTCCGTGTTATTTTTCACAGACGAGAACTTTGGCAAAGAGGGGTGAAAATATGAAATTGAGCTGTCCTATCTTGAGGTTTTTCTCTAAGCTTTTCATGAAAAGGTTCAAAGTTAAAAATCTCAAAGTTGGAAGGGAATGATCTTATGGTAAAGACTATCAAATTACTCTTAATAGTTCTATCTATCTTTACTACTCTTTCTTTCGGCTACGAACACACATTCACAGATTTGGGTATAGCTCACAGGCTTTCAATGATAGAGAAGAAGCTTCTTTTAATTAATTTTTCCTCTCCATCGTGCTACTACTGTAAGCTTTTTGAGAAAGAAGTACTTCCAAACAAAGATGTTCAAGAGATTCTACGAGGGAACTACATATTTGTCAAAATCGAACCGGGTTCTTACAAAACTACCTTTTTGGGGAAAACTTACACGAACGACCAGCTCTTC
>WUQU01000200.1 GCA_009889605.1 Candidatus Bathyarchaeota archaeon
ATGTATAAAACTCTCCCTTTTGAAGGTTAAAAAGCCCTATATTGGAAAGAGGATACATGAAAGGAACTGTGCTGACCCTTTCTCCTTCTACTCTTGCCACAAGGCTGAAGGTTGAGCTCTCTGGGTTCTTAAAGACAAGCTCTATGCTCTTATTTGTTGCGTCAAGGACATCAAAGTCCCCTTTAGAAAGTTTTCTAAGGCTTAGTTTATCCTCGGAGCCTGTAATCTCAATAGGAGGAGTGTTCCCGAGAAGTGCTGTGTCAATATGCGCAGCTTGTCCTCCTTTCTGCACAAGCTTTATCCTTACCTCATTCCCCTTCAAACCGCCTATGTTCAGTTTTTGCTCTGAGTATAGCTGATTAAAGCTCAAGGTTCCTACCTTTTCCCACCTGTTTCCTTTTAAGACATAAACTTCAAAGATGCCGTTGCCTGCCTTGACCTCCTGTCTTTTTACCGAGTGCTCCGCCTGAGATAAAGTGCTTGGAAACAGGTAAGCCATGCCTCCAACCGCCAAAGCCACCGCTCCGATACTTAAAAACTTCTTCATAACATACCTCCTTTATAGACTTACTCAATTGACAGCAAAGTTTGATAACCTACCGCTTGGAGGAAACTTTTCCTCTCTATCCTTTCCACGGAAGCCATCGCCATAGCTCTAACAGGCTCCTCCAGAATATCTGGCTCCGGCTTTATAGTGCCGTCATCCTCAACTTTCACCATAAATGCAGACACTGCAAAAACCATAGGCTGGTTCCTGTGGCTTATTGTCAGCACTGTATCTTCCTGCAAGCCTATTTCAATGTCCGGAAAGACGCTCGCCTTTAGAGCTTTTAAGATTTCTGCGGTTATTCTCACAGCTAAACCCTGGCTTCGGTAGAATCTAACATTTATCCCCTTGGCTCCCAATTCTCCTGAGATAAGGAACAGCTCTGTAATATCACTGGATTTTGCTTTACAAGCTTTCAGTGCAGTGCTGACGGGTAGGTAATCAATCCACTTAGACCACACTTCCCCGAACTCAAATGACACTGTATCCGCATCGTTGATCACCGTCCCCACACTTACCTTGAAGAACTGATTCAGAATAGGGGTAGCAATATTCAGAGCAAACTTATCCGTAAGGTAGCCAGAAACATCCGGATGAATACCTTCATAGGGGTTAAGCAACAGTTTGTCTATACCGCTGTCTGGACACTCCGCCAGGTCTTTGATTGTCCCTATGCGTCGCCATTTACCATCAAATTCTGCGAGCAAAACACCCAGCAGACTACCGTTTGTAGGAACTCTAAGAGGAGCATAACCAAGCTGATTGAGAAAGTCCGTCATAGGGTCTGTGCACTTCATTCTAATACCTCCTTTGGTTTTTCCTTTATTCTTTAGCCCTTCAAACCTGAAATCAAGTCGCATTTTTGTCGCAGGTTTTGTCGCACCCCACCTGCGACAGGAAGGTAGCCTTTTATAGCTCTAAGCCTTGACTCAATTTGTTTTAACGCCCTGCGACAGAGGTGTTATAATTATCCACAAAAGGGGGCTTTAAAGTTGGGTGCGCTTGTCCTTAGCCTTTTTGTGCTATGGCTTGTGTCCTTCCCTATGGTGGGCTTCTTGCTGGGAAAAACCGAGCTTTTGCCTTACTTTCTTATACCCCATACCGCGGGACTGACAGGATGGTTCTTTGCAAGGCAATACCTTTTAAGGTTGGCACCCGTCTTTACCGGTATGAGTGCGGTGCTTACCGCTGTATACCCCCATATGACCTGGAAGGAGCTGACGCTTGTATCTCTGGGCTTTTTCTCTTCCGCCACCGCTGTTTATGTGGGCTACATTCTGCAACTGGGAGGTAGGGTGGGTTTTCTCGGTCTTGCCTTTGGCAACCTTTTTGCCCTTTTGCTCTCCCTTCTGCCTGCAGATAAGGCTCTCAAGCACATTTTAATATCCCTTGGACTTCTTGTCCTTCTTTACTTTACCGGAAAGGAGGTAAAACAAGAGGAGCCTGACAGAGCATATTACAAGCTCCTTCCCTTTTTCTTTACCTTCTATGCGGTGGGCGGAATTATGTATAAGGCTGTTATGGAACTTTACATGCAGGGTGCTTACTTTTACGGAGTTGAGGTTTCCTTTTACATACTTGCGGTTATATTGTCTTTTGCCCTTGTGGGAAGGTTTGGTGAAAGGCCTCTGGTTATCCTATCTTCTCTGACTTTGTCCCTTGCCTTTCTGCTCCTGCAGGTTAGCGGTCAGCACTATTTAAACGCAGGTATGTTTTTGCTTCAGTCGGGCTTTGGGTTTGCGGATTTCCTGCTCCTTTACACCCTCTACTCCGCAAGGGAACCGCTCAGAGCCTATCCTTTGGGCTTTTCTGCGGTTTGCGCAGGTATTATAGCAGGCTACTATGCAAGCCTCTTTAAGCCTTATGCGGAAGTTTTTACAGGTTTGGGCAACTTAGCCATTCTTTTATCCCTCCTTTATTACTTTTCCCTGAGGAAAAAAAGCGGAAAGCAAACACTCCGACCTTCGGAGCCTTCCCCCGCACCCCAGGTGCGTATAACTCCAGAAGCCTTCCTTGAAGAGCTTCAAAAGGACCTGCCGGAGACTAAAAAGAGGCTGACCAAAAGGGAGCTGGAGGTTCTGTCTTTACTTCTGGAGGGCTGTAGTTATGAGTCCGCATCCGAACGCACAGGGCTTTCATCCTCCAGCGTAAGAGAGTACACAAGGAGGGGTCTTGAAAAGCTGGGCATCAGCAAAGAGGAGCTTTGCAACTCTTATTCTCGCTGGCTATCTTTCCAGAGGGAAGCAAAGCACTGCGGTACGAGCCTTTAACACATGAAGAAGCGCTTGCTATACTGAGACTGCCGGAGGATTGCATAGCTCTTCATGTTTTTGATTGTTGTAATTCTCCTGTTTTGTTGTCTATTATTAGGGGGGGTGTTTTTGAATTTTGGTAGTTTGTTTGTTTTTAAATATCTGTGGAATAGTTTTTTTATTAGTTTTTTGTTTTCATTGGATACTTTGTATGTTTTTATCTCTTCTTTATCTTCTTTTTTTATCTTAATGTTTATTTCGTCAGGGGGGTTTAGCCATAAGGCTCTTTTGTTTAATACATAAAGGATTAGTTTTGTTTCTGTATCTAATTTTGAGTTTGTTATGAGGTTTTTTATGTAGTCTTTTGCAAGTTCAAGGTAGGATATATAGGTTGGGTATACAAGGTAGGTAAATATTGTGTATTTGTATCTTTCAGAGAGGATGGTTTTAATTTCTTTTATGTTTTCTCTTTGGGTTATGACTGTTTTTGATTTGATGAATTTTTTCCAGATGTGTTTAAAGATTGTGTTAGCATCTTTTCTGTAAAAAGAGAATAACTCTTCAATAATTTTTAACTTTGATTTATTGGCGAAATGTTGATAAGGTAAGGCTCTGAAAACCTTATTGTTATCGTTTTTTGTATAATCAGATAACTTCATAGGCATAATATACAATTGTTTATATATTTTTGTCAACAATTTTGATAACTAGTTTTTAAGACTTTTAGAAGCTCTCTGAGAACTTTGTTTACCACCTGTGGATTTGCCTTACCTCCTGCTGCCTTCATCACCTGACCTACAAAGAATCCAATGAGTTTCTCCTCACCTTTTAGATACCTTTCCACCTCTTTGGGGTGATTTTTAAGCACTTCCTCTACAAGCTTTTTTATACTCTCCTCGTCGCTGACCTGCTTTAGCCCTCTCTCCTCTATGATGAGCTCTGGGTCTTTCCCTGTTTCTACCATAACTTTTAGCACCTCTTTGGCAAGCTTTGAGGAAAGTGTCCCATCTTTTATAAAGTTTATAAGCTTTGCAAGATGCTCTGGACTTACCAAAGACTCCTCTATGCTCTTGCCCGCTTCGTTTAAAAGCCCAAGAAGGTCGTTCAAAAGCCAGTTGGATAAGAGTTTAGGCTCCTGACAGAGTTTTACTGCTTTCTCAAAGAAATCACCCACAGCCTTCAGATCAGTCATAACTTTGGCTTCATAAGGACTAAGACCGTAAAACTCCACGAGCTTTTTCCTTCTTTCTGATGGGAGTTCTGGCATGTTCCTTTTTATTTCCTCTATCCACTCGCTGGAAATTATCAGAGGCAAAAGGTCTGGGTCTGGGAAGTATCTGTAGTCCTCGGCCTCTTCTTTGCTTCTCATGGGATGGGTAAGGGCTGTGGATGGGTCAAAGGTCCTTGTCTCTTGCACCACCTTTTGTCCAGAAAGCACCAGCTTTATTTGGCGCTCCATCTCTGCCTCTATGGCCTTCTGCACAAACCTAAGGAGTTTACATTTTTATCTCCACCCTTGTGCCGAGCTCCTTAGAGCCCTTTGGCCTTATGGATAGGTTTATATCGCACCTTAGCTGGCCCTTTTCCATATCCGCCCGAGAAACTCCCGTATATCTCATAATGTTCCTTAACTTTTCAAGGAACTCTCTGGCAAGCTGTGGTGAATCAATGTCTGGCTCTGTAACTATCTCCATCAAAGGTGTGCCTGCCCTGTTTAGGTCCACAAGGGTTTTTGAACCTTCGTG
>WUQU01000201.1 GCA_009889605.1 Candidatus Bathyarchaeota archaeon
ATCTATATCTAACATCTTCAATCTGTAGAGATATTTACCTGTATTAAGTTTACTATCAGTATAACTATAACTTATTGGCTTATTGCTATTTCCACTACCTCTTACAAAATCAACCTTCGCCCATTTCTCTAATGATTTATCTTTCTCATTAATTAACTTTCTTTCTATCTCAAATCCAAGTACATTAACTTCTGTTGCAGTGCCCCATTCTAATGTCACATCTCTATCCTTTACTCTTGCTGTAAATGAAGTTAGTTCAACTGGTAAAGGATCAAATTGATCACCAAGAGTAAATAATGAAAACGAAGTTAATCCGTGTAGTTTTATAGTGTTTGCTGTAGTATTTCTTGTAATTTGACCAGCTCCTGTTCCAACAGTAGTATAAGGTGTCCAAGTTGTACCGCCATCATCACTTTTTGTAACGATAAGATTGTTTTCATCAACTGTACCAAGAGTTGCTTCATCATAGTTTAGAGTAATGTCATAGGTATAACCACTTCCTCCTGAAACAGTTATATCCCAGTAAGCATTAATTCTTGGCTGAGTTCCACTGAATGGAGCAGGAGTACCAGAATAGTAATTAAAAGTACCAGAAGATGGGAGAGCATTACCATAGCCTCAGTTAATTTGACCTAAAGGCATTCCACCTTGAAAATAATTTGTTGTACCGCCAGCAGTAAGCGTACCCGTTTGTGTTGCAGCAGGAGGAGCAATATTTGGAGTAGCAAATTCATAAGCACCAATATCAGGAGTACCATCGGCTGGAGTTGTTGGTCTTGTTGCTCCTGTGAAATCTACATTAACAGATGAAATATGGACGCCCTTATTAGCTACATTCCAACTGTTAACATTAGAATTATTTGGAATTAAATTAGTATTACTTGTAAATGCGGGGTTACCACTTATTGAATAAGCATCTTGTCCGGTTGCAGTTTTCCAAGAAGCGAGGTCAGCTCGATCTGAAGTCAAATATCCTAAAACTCCTTCTGGAACTGGTGCAAAGTAAGTATTGTAATTTATCTTCGTGAAGGCTGAAGCATCTGCTGCAGAATAAATAGCGTAACTCTTAGATGCAGTACCTAAATTATCCATTGTATTAGTGAATATGTTATTTCTTATATCTAACGCAGATGCAAAGCTTCCAACATACAACGCAGTTGTTACACAGGCAGTTGCTCTGTTATAATTTCCATACATATTTACGCTGTTAAAATATAAATTTACACCGCCTGTTGTAGTTGTAAGTGTTGCAGAATTTCCTACAACACCTATTGCAATGCCCATAGAAGATGAATTAGAAAACGAACTAAAGTTATCACCAGTTACACCATAGATAACATTATTGCTTAAAGTTATATTGCTGGATGCTAAGCCAGTACCAACAGTAATGCCTCTGCCTCCGAAACCGCCAGTTCCCGTATATGCAGACCTTGTAATCAAATTTCTTGTTACGGTTGTATTGTTTACACCTGTTTCTATAGATATACCAACAGGGGCATTACCAACGCTCTGTCGTATATCGAGAGTATTTTGACTTATTAATGAATTTAATGCATTACCAACCCTAATGCCTAAAGCTGGAACAGAAGTGCTGCACGTAACTGAATTACCAGAGATAGTTAAATTATCCAACCCTCCAGAACTTGTTGAGTCAATACCATAGGCATAAATACCAACCGATGCAACTGTAATCACATTATCTAATATGGAAATATTATCATTATCTGCACCAGAGGTTCCTAATGTACTACCTCCGATACTGATTCCGTATGTTGTAGCTGAAGAAGTGCCTGTACTTATATTGCAATTTCTAATTGTATTATTTACTGCTCCAGCACCGGCACCTAAACTAATGATCTGGAAAACTCCGCTGGATGAAGTAGAAGTATTTGAGAAAGTTAAATAATTTCCAGAACCACCGAACCTACCATCAATAGTAACTCTATCAGCACCGTTTAATCTAATTAAACCACCTGCAACTGAACCCGAAATTGTTTTTACAGTACCATTGTTTGGTGCAATTGTTAAGGTGTAACCGGAACCGGAAGGCTCTTCTGTCCATTGGTTTAGTGCATTGCTTGCAGTTTCTGTTAAATCTGAAGTAATCAGAACAGTAACATTCCCAGTTAAAGCACTACCGTTAATTGCTGCAAATAAACCACCAGCTCCTGTTAATGATGTATAAGTTTGACCAGAACCAACATTATAAGTTCCTGAAAATCCAATTAAAATGTTATAACTATTTGGTGTTAATGGAGCAGAGGTTTGAGTATTAACACTTGTATGAACTCCTCCACTTGGATTAGTAGTGATATTTGGAGTGGGTACTTCATCCTGTGCAACAATATAGTATTGATAAGTCTCTCCAGCGACAGGAGTTACGTCAATAACAGAATAATCAATAGTAAATGTCCATACACCATTAGTTCCACTTCCAGAGGAAAGAGAGCCTTGTGTACTTCCCCAAACTGTAGCAGTAGGCGCACTTCTTCTAAACCAAATTCTTGGCTGAAGCGTACCACTTGTTGGCACTCCAGTTACATCTGTAATAGTTACAGAGGCAAGAGTTCTATTTTCATTAGATAATGTATTCAATAAAGCAGTGTAGGTAATTACTGGTGGGAATATATCATTTACTGTAAAGTTACCAGCATCTGCACCAATATCAACAGGAGTTAAACCAGAACGAGTTTCAGCATCAAAGTCATCGGTAACTGAAGAAATTAAAACACCATGGCTTTCAACAGGTGTAGGATTAGTTACGTGCAAATCGACTTCAGAGGCACTACCAGTTGCATTAACGAAATTTGGAGAGCCATGAGCAGAATTACCATCAAATCCAGTGGCTGTCTGCCAAGCTGATAAAGTTGCTCTATCAGTTGTTCCACCGTCGGCAGAGCCAAATACTCCACCCGTTCCTGTTACATGAAATAGATTATAATTTGATGTAATTGTGGTTGCGTTGTTTAAAGTGATACCATAATGTTTTCCAGTACCAGTACCATTTGATCGAGCATTTACGAAAATATTATTTCTTACATCATCAATACCTGTATTTACTCTCCTAAAAGCGTGAGTTGGCTGAGAACCTGAACCAACTCCCGAGCCACCAACAAATACTGAATTATGATATATATTAACATTTTCTGAAGAAGATTTATTGATACCTTGAATAAAATAATTTCCAGTTATTGAATTACCGTCTTCATCAATACCAACTCTAACCATATTGTTTACAACTGTAACAGCACCGCTAAAAATTTCTATTCCTCTTATTTGTGTATTTATAGATGAACCTGTTGTCGCTAAACTTAAACTATGGATGAAATTGCGTGAAATAATGCTTGTTCCTGATGTACCTGCACTATAATAAATCCCATAAGAATTATGAATAGTCCCAGATCCGCTATTAGTTTGTTTTAGTGTATGAATTGTATTTTGAGATATTGTATTACTAGAGCTTGATGTATTCAAAACTATAATTCCAATAAGTTGTGCACCGGTGGTGTTGGTATTATTAGTTGATAATACACGAATTGTGTTGTTGTTTATTGTGCTTGTAGCAGCTTGTGAAAAAATGCCCAATAATTGCCCAGCCGCACCAGTATTATTTGCGGTAATGTTTTGCAGAGTATTGCCATTGCAAGTAACAGTAGCTGATGTGCTTGTTATGTGAATACCATAAGTAGTATGATTAGTATTATTAACTATGCTATTTGCAACGGTACCACCAATAGTGTTATTGTTTATTGTATAAGTTCCTGCTCCTTGAGCACTTATACCACGCACTTGAACAGTACCAGTACCTGATACTGTAATATTGGCAATATTATTATTTTGGATAACTATTGTACCAGGCGTTCCTGTACCAGTCAAAATTGGGGCAAACAGTGCAGTAGTACCTGACGATGAAAAAGTTATAGCCCCTCCAGTTCCGTGATCGCCTATTGTATTTCCTGTAACATTACCAACATTAAAAGAGCCAGTAACTAAACTGAGCATTGATTGAGCAGTTGATGCACTAGCAGTAGTTACAGAAATATTTTTTATAGTATTTCCTTGCAAAGAACTTGGTGTTGTAGTTCCAACGATCATTTGTATTGCTCTAAATACTAAAGTTGAAGTGGTATTCAGAGTATATGCTGATCCTCCACAATTTGGTTCTGTTCCGCCGATAAAATTATTTGTAATTACAATTCCATTGTTTGCTGAGCTTTCAACAAGAATTGCGTTTTGTGTAGCACCTGAACCAAAAGTAGTTCTACTTGTAGTTTGATAAAAACTGTTGCCTGTAATTGTCCAATCTGAACTACCTGACTGAAGGTTTATTCCAACACCTGCATTTGTAGTACCTGAATTGTAAAAGTTAAAAATATTGCAGTTTGCTATTGTATTCCCGCTATTAAATTGACTTGTAGTTGTTGTAGTCCCAGCACTATAAATTAAATTAGTAGGTGTTGTTGCTCCATCCCTAATATCGCAATACTCAATCAGATTATTATCATTACCATTTGAACCAGTTGTTGTACTAAATAAAATAACCCCACTAGATGTATTTGTATTTACCCCTCTAATAACACAAAATCTTATTGTATTGTTTGAAGCTTCATTTATAAAAGTAAAGGTTGTACCATCTATACTTGTATTGCTAAAGGTCAACTCTCTGCTTGTACCAGTGCCACCGGGTCTTCCATCAATTATGACATAATCTTCATTTTCAATTCTAATTAAATTTGTAGCGTGAGTGCCAGTAATAGTGATACCACTAACACCCGAAGCAGGTCTTATTGTTAATGTATTGGAAGAAGTAGTAGTTAAACTAGTTAGAGTAATAGGGAAAGTTTCACCACCGGCATAGCTTGATAGAAACTCTAAAACCAAAGCACCTGCAAGACCTTGTAATTGTATATCAACTACTGCCGCAGTTAAAGTTGCATAATCAGCCCCAGCCCCTAAATTACCAATTGTTCTAGTGCCGGAAAGAGATGGAGATGAACTAGTTGCCTGGGAAGCACTTAAAGCATTACTCAGTCTTCCCTCGTTAATAGCATAAACTTGCCAGTAATATAAAGTTGATGGTGTTAATCCGATTGCAGTATAAGAAGTAGAATTTGCAGGTAAAGTACCTACTAAATTATAATTAGTACCATCAAGGGAGCGATAAACAAGATAGCCAGTTTCTGTTGTTGCATTATCTGTCCAATTCAGAACCATCCCATAAGCGCCAACTGTAGGAAAATTTAGAGCGGTTGGATTAGCTGGTGCAGCAGGAGGAGTGAAAGTAAATACTCTTCTACTGCCATCGCTTGTGCTATGTAGATTTGTCATTGCAGAACTGGCTGTGAAACTTGTGGTAGTTAAAAATGTTGCTGTTGAATTATATGTTGGTGTAGTTGTGATTGAATTTATTTGACCAACTGTATTAGCAGTATTGCTCGAGCCAAACCAAATTACTCCATTTTGTGCAGAAGTAGAGCTATTCCACATTTTTCCATAAACCATTTCTATTTGACCAGTGGCTTGATAAAGTCTTAACTGAAAAGTTGATAAAGTTGTGCCTGATGCATTCCAGTTAATTAAAATATCTTTCCATTCAATAATCAAGACTTGACCACCTGTTCCCGATTGAACTTTGTAATGTACTTTTCCAGTACCAACACCTGTTTTGTTGTCAATATTAGTTAAAGAGATAAAAGCGGTATTGGTAGTTGGAGAATATGTATGTAATGAAATAGGTGTCGAACCAAATCTCACACCTCCATCAGGACTAACACTAAATTGTGTATATGGAACGCCCATAAAAACAAATGTAAAGCTAAGAGTTTGGACTGTGGCTATATAGGTATCAACATTTGGTCCGTATAGGTCCGTTGTACCTGTTGACATATCAATACTGTTACCATCTTTATCCAGCACAAGAGAACCTGATGTGCTAGTAGAGTAGGCATAATTTCCTGTGCTTTGGGCAAAGGAAATTAAGGTAAGGGATAACATCAAAATAATGGATGCTAGAATTTGAGAAAAATAATTCATGATTAATACTTTTTTAATTTGTTGTTTACTATTGAATGATTAAAGTAAAAATTTTTCTACTGTTATGATTTTTATATTTTCATCTAGTCTTTAATTAACTCACTAGCCCCTTCAGATAAACTAACAAATTCTGATGGGATCATAATTATTTATCTTAAAAAAGTCAATGTATATATATATGCATAGAGTTAAAAATGCTTCAATTTTTTTTCACTTTAACTCACTATTCATATACTGAAATAAGTTCAGCATTACTTACACTTTATGTCACCCTGAACTTGTTTCGGGATCTAAAAGAGATGCTTAAATAAATTCAGCATGACAATATGAGACGAAAGATGCTGAAACAAGTTCAGCATGACATTTTCACCGAACGCTGAGTAGGACGAAGCCCGTATCGAAGCGAACGCCCTTAGATGCTGAAACGAGTTCAGCATGACATTCAGACCGGACGCTGAGTAGGGCGAAGCCCGTATCGAAGCGTGGTCGCTGAGTAGGACGCAGTCCGTATCGAAGCGTCCGATCTACATAACACAAAACAAAAAAGCCGGCACTTGGCCGGCTTATAAACAAAGGAGAAGTTCGTTATCTTATAATACTCTACTTTATCAACAACATCTTCTTCGTTTGAACTATCCTCTTATTCATCACCTTATCATCTGCTATCATCCTATATATATACACTCCTGA
>WUQU01000202.1 GCA_009889605.1 Candidatus Bathyarchaeota archaeon
TAAAACCTTTAACATAAGCACTGTAGCCGCTTTTGTGGCTGCCGGAGCAGGTGTAGCTGTAGCCAAACATGGAAACCGTTCAGTTACAAGCAAATGTGGAAGCGCTGACGCCCTCGAAAAGTTGGGGCTCAACTTAAACGTGAAGCCTGAAACCGTTAAAATGGCCATTGAGAATGTTGGTGTGGGTTTTATGTTCGCTCCAGCATTCCATCCAGCGATGAAAAATGTCGCTGCTGTTCGAAAGGAGTTGGGCATAAGGACTATTTTCAATGTTCTTGGACCATTGGCAAATCCTGCATGTGCAAACGCCAGAATAATAGGCGTTTATGAGGCGGGCCTCGTGAATAAGACCGTTATGGTGCTTAAGCGCCTCAAGATTGAAGAGGCGATGGTTTATCACGGGTTAGACGGGCTTGACGAAATATCCATTATAGGAAAAACGCTGGTTGCATGGCTAAGAAGCAGTAAGATCAAAAGTTTCGAGATCACCCCCTGAAATTTTTGGTGTAAAAAGAGCCAAGCTTGAGGAAAGCGCTGAACTAATCTTCAAAATTCTCTACGGAGTTTTGACAGAAGGAAACCCTAAAAGGGATGTAGTGCTTGTGAGCGCTGCAGCAGCAATTATTGTAGGCGGAAAAACAGAAGACTATGGCTGCGCCATGGAGCTTGCACGAGAGTCCATTGAAAGTGGGGCTGCCTATAAAAAGTTGAAGGGTTTACTATGCTGCTATGAGGGAAGCGACCTCTCAAAACTTAAGGAGTTGGAGACCAAATATGGCTGATTTTCTTGACATTTTGGCGCGAGAAGCCATTAGAGCTGTGAGGTCAAGATACTATTATATTATTAATGGGGAGAATACTCCAAGAAGCGTGTAAGCTTAAAATTCTATAAAAAACATGTAGAAATGCACCTATAATCGCCGAAGTCAAGCCTCGTTCGCCCTCCAACGGTGTTTTAAGAAAAATTGGCAACGTTGTAGATGTTGTCAAGGCTATGGAACGTGGAGGCGCCGTTGGAATATCCGTGTTAACGGAGCCTAAACATTTTGGAGGATCCATTAAAGTCCTTAATGAGGCCCGGAACCACACGAATCTTCCGATCTTGATGAAGGATGTTGTTGTGGATCCCGCTCAAATAGAGACAGCTTCAAAATTTGGCGCAGACGCCATTTTACTTATATATGCGATATTCAAACGGGCTTACGCTAATTGCTCTCTCGAAGAAGCGATACAGCTTACCCACAAATTCAGCCTTGAAGTAGTTTTGGAAACCCACACTAGAGACGAGTTTATTGCGGCGCTTAATACAGATGCTGACATACTGGGCGTTAACAACAGGGACTTAAAGATCTTAAAAGTCGATTTAAAAGTGACGAAACATGTGTTAACAAGCATGAAAAACTGTGGTAGGGTTGTTGTAGGTGAGAGCGGGATTCAAAACGCCAGTGACACAAGATTTCTGAAAGCTTGCGGCGCCGACGCCTTTCTCGTTGGTTCGGCAATAATGTTAGCTGAAAATGTTGAGGCGAAGGTTAGGGAGCCTGTGCACGCTTATGGGAACGGTTAAGGTTAAGATTTGCGGGATAACAAACGAGAAAGACCTTGAAATGGTTTGTAATTTAGGCGCTGACGCTGAGGCTTCGTTGTAGGCGTTCCAAACTCGCCGCGAAACCTGCCTTTGGAAAAAGCTAGAGAATTGTTCAAACGTGTTCCAACTCTTGTTATGAGTGTTTTGGTGGTTGCTTCCCAAAGCCTAGAACCCCTTTTGAAGCTTCATGAGAACCTAAAGCCTGACATTATTCAAATCCACGGAGAATTCAACTATGGAGCAGCATCATTGAAGGAAAAATTTCCAAACACCGTTTTAGTAAGAAGCGTAAGCGTTAAATCCGAAGAGGCTGTTCAGGAGGTAGTTAAAGTTGCAAAATTTTTCGACGCTGTCCATGTGGATTCTTGGGTGGCTGGGAGATATAGAGGGACAGGCTTAACCCATACCTGGAATGTGAGCAGACGCATTAGAGAGGCCATCCATCCAAAACTGTTAATAATGGCAGGAGGGTTAACCGCTGAAAACGTTAAAGAGGCTGTTGAAACCGTTAAGCCTTACGCGGTGGACGTTTCAACAGGAGTTGAGGCAAAAACCGGAGTGAAAGACCCCGCAAAAGTTGAAGCTTTCATAAAAAATGCAAAACAAGCGTTTTAACCAGATTCTTAAATGAGGTTTA
>WUQU01000203.1 GCA_009889605.1 Candidatus Bathyarchaeota archaeon
AGGGCTGTGGAATGCTGGAACCTATCCTGCAAAACATTCACACACTACTACAACCACCTAAGAGGAAAAGCCTTAAGTTGCCACGTCTCCGTTCCTTGCTAAAGTTTATCATACAGTAAAACTTAATTTATTGCAATGGCATAAAAATTTTCAAGATAGGTGGTTTTAAATGAAAAAGTTTGACGCAGATTCTAAATATTTACATGGCATGCTGGATCCGAAATACATCGGCAAACCCCAAGATGTTTTAAAAAAAGTCAGTGTTGAGATACTCGGCAAGGCGGTTGAGGTCTACGATCTGTCCCATCCGTTTGGACCTGGCGTCCCTCTTTGGCCGTATTTTGAGGATATCAAAATTGAGAGGGTGCATTACCATGCGAAATCTCGTGTGTTGTCACAAGTGCTTACGCACACAATGCACGTTTCAACCCACGCCGATTCTCCAGTGCATGTTGAAGAGGGTTTTCCATCCACCGAACAAATACCCATAGAAAGGTACATGGGAAAAGGCGTTGTGGTTTCCATACCAAAGGGCAAGTGGGAAATAATCATGGCTGAAGATCTTGAAAAAGCTGACCCGCCAATAGAGAAAGGGGACATAGTAATAGTGAACACTGGTTGGCACCGTTATTGGGGTGACACTGTGAAATACTTCTGTTATGCGCCGGGATTCTACAAAGAGGCTGGAGAATGGTTCGTGAAGAAACAAGTTAAAGCAGTGGGCACTGACACGCAAGCGCTTGATCATCCATTAGCAACGAGGGAAGTTTGGGCCCAGCCAGGTGGCGACGAGAGAAACCGTGTTCTACCATGGCTTGCAGACGAATATAAAAAGGAGACGGGAAGAGATGTGACTGAGGACTTTCCATACTGGGAGCCTTGCCATAGGCTTCTGCTAACACACGGCATAATGGGTTATGAAAACGTTGGAGGCGACATAGACAAAGTAACAGGCAAAAGATGCACAATCATAGGCTTGCCCCTAAGATGGGTCGGCGGAGATGGATCAATAGTAAGGCTAATAGCAATAGTTGAGAAAAAATAAAGCATTTCTCACTTCTAGCTTTAATCCATTTTTCTTTTTTTTTAAAGGTTTTCAGATTTCTTCAGCTTGTTTGTGTTTGCAGATTTGAAGGCGTCAATTGCCCGCTTGCACCAAAGCTCATCCTCTCTGGCATGTTTAGCTAAGAAATCAATATGGTTTTTGTCATAAAATTGGGCTTCTGAGGAATAGTTTTGCGCGGCTTTCACCAATGCTGCTTCGCCTTTTAAACGGTATCTTTTCATAGCTTCTACGTCATCCTTAATACTCGACAAACTAAACAAAGCTTGGCCTTCTTTTTCTCTGCAAACTCCAGCCCAAAAACTCACGTTTTTCCTTTCAAAACTTTCAGCTAAAAAGTTCAGAACATTAAATGCCTCGACAAATTTCTTATTTGTGTAATCTTTTGCAGCCTCCTTAAGGTGTTCTAGTTCAGAGTTTCTCGGCGCGCCGATTTTTAATTTCATGCTTTCCCTCATAGGTCCGTTTTCAAAAACTCGTGCTGCAAGTTTGTTTAAGTCTTCTTGAAAATTTATGTTTATAAAACTCTTGAGTTCAGGGTCTTTACTTTTCAATTCGCTGACTGTGGAAACAAAGTTAACTGTTGACGACCCTCTTATTATATCGTCAGGTCTATCTCGTTCTAGCAAGCAAAGGGTTTCAGCGATTTGAGTTGTTTTAAGTCTTTCACAGGAAAACATTAGAGGTTCCAACATACCGTCCGAATGTATGGGTACCGCTATACTTGATTTTCTAACGGCATAAAACAAGTGTTCTAAAACTGCAGGCTGTATGAATGGGGTATCGCATGGAAGTATAACGCAGTAGTCTGCTTCAGCTGCTTTCAGCCCGGTTGTAACCGCCACCGCTGGGCCACTAATATTTGGGTAGTGCATGTCTATGCATATTTTCACCTGAGTAATTGAGTATTTTCTCAAAACCCTAGAGTACTCAAGTTTTCGTACTTTGTTGTTGACACATATTATTATTTCCTCAACGACAGGTGTCGCCCTTTCAATAATGTGGACAAGGATGGGCTTGCCATTTACGCTTGCTAGGGCCTTATCCACCCATTGCTTCCCTTCCACTTGAAACCTTTTAGCTAGCCCCCCCGCGAGTATTATCGCTGCTTTTCTCATCGGCATTTCCTCTTGGACAATCATCTACTATGGGTTTCTAGAACTAATTTCATTTTTTACAAGTCTGAGAAGAGAATCACCTTCAGTGTTTAAGTCGATTATTGGTGTTTTAATTTCACCTATTTCGGTTTTTCGCTTAGCAGCTAATCCTGTTATTGCCAGTATGGGCGGTTCTGTGCCTTTTAAGGTTCTAATAAGGTCCTCCGGATCCTTTGCAGTTATTATTTTAAAGATATCCTTTCTTTTTGTGCATAGCGAGTGAAAGCCTTCAATAAAAATTAAGTCTAGATTTTCTTTATCAAATAACCCGAGGATTTGATCTAAATCGTTTAGAGGAACATCTGTTTTCTTGATTATAACGGTTTCCTTTGGGGAAACCGCCGCTATTACGACTGCCCCGGCTTGGGCATGCCTCCAAGTGTCCGTTCCCGGAGTATCTATGGAAAAATTTTCATGATGTATGTGCTTTATTGAGCCTACTTTATATCCTTCCTTTGAAATTCGTGATGTTAGATATTCAATTGTCATTGTCTTGCCTGAATTGCTCGTTCCTACAACCGCTATCACGATCATGTTAGGCTGCTTCTCCTAATTGAGAAATTTTGTGAACTCTTCACCACCGAACAATGTAACTTCTATTTCTTCGCCTTCCATTAAACTTTTTTCCAGGAGAAACCAAAATAAAGCCGTTGTAGTCTAAAAATCTGCGTAGACTGCCCGGCCCCCCCGCAACAAGCTCTGCCCTAAGGTTTTTGTTAACTTGCTTCAAACGAACAGGCAAAAATCTGTAGTGAAGTTTTTCATCTGCCTCTAAATCTTGATCCATTTTCGCCTTGACTTTTGGAAGTAAACATTCTCTCTTCAAACCATTGTAAAAGCAAATTAAAGGAGCGGCAAGCAAGAAAAAGCCCGCCAAAGTAGATGCAATTAGCCCAGGCAATATTATTATGGGCTTACCTTTAACTAATCCAAACCCTGTTACTCTTCCAGGTTTCACTTTTATCCCGTGAACTATTACGCCAGGCTCTCCAAGGGAATTTATCGCGTCTGGAACAAGATCTTTCTCGCCGACGGAGCAGCCTCCTATTGTTGCTATTATGTCAGCTTTCTCTACAGCTTCATTAATTTTATTTTTCAGCTCAGAAAGGTCATCTGGCGCTATACCCAGCCTTATGGGAATGCCTCCCAACTTTGAGATCAAAAAGGGAGATTATTAAAGCATAATTGTCAACTATTCGTGTTGGTTCTTTCTTACCTAATTCATAAAGTTCGTTTCCAGTAGCGATAATTGCTACCTTTGGTTTCTTGAAAACTTTAACTTTCCTTACTCCTATACCCGCTAAAAATCCAACGTCTTGCGACCTTAAGACATCCCTTTTTCTGAAAATTAAACTTCTTTTTTTTTAAAATCTTCACAGGCTAAGGCCACGTTTTCTCCTTTCATGATGGAATGTCGTATTTCAATTTCATCATCGTGTAAAATCGTGTTTTCAACCTTTATTACTGCGTCAGCTCCTTTCGGTAGCGGCGCTTCGCATGTAACGTAAATTGTTTGTCCTCTTCCTAAGTTAAGGTCGTTTGGTGTGTTCCATGGATAAAGTTTGCCGACGACTTTAAGTCTCACTGGATTATCTAGAGATGCTTTCAGCGAATCTTCGGATTTTAGCGCGTATCCATCAATTAAGGCTTGGTCGTTTGGAGGAATATCCACTTCCGACCTTATATCCTCAGCTAAAACACGCCCTACAGAATGCTCTAAAGGAATCTTTTCATAGCCCATGGGTTTTAATATATGTTATTATTCCGAAAAGCTTCTCTAACGCATCATCGTAAGCTATTAGTGTAAATGTTCTTTTTTGGTCTTTTCTTTGCATAAATTTCCCCTTTAACTAAAGAGAACAATTTAATTAGAATTTCAATAGAGTATAAATGTTTACAAATAAAGGCGATTTGCCATGCCTAAACTTGTGTCTGTAATTGGAGGAAAGCATTCCGGAAAAACTACTGTGATAGCGCATCTAATTCGTGAACTTAAGCTTCGAGGCTACAGCGTTGGCTCTGTTAAGGAAATGTTAAACGCTCAATGGGTTGATTACCCAAGTAAAGACACTTGGGAGCATGGTAAAGCTGGTGCTGAAATAGTGGTAGCCACCCCTATTAATGAAACA
>WUQU01000204.1 GCA_009889605.1 Candidatus Bathyarchaeota archaeon
TTATGGCCTAAGAAATGATTATTATAAACTAATTCCAGCTCTCTTCGACTTTCCAGAAAACACGGTTTTATTCTGGACATCGGGGACTAGAGAGAAAGGTTTTGATCTTTTATTGTCAGCGATTCCAAAAATCGTGAGGGAGATAGGTGAAGTCCAATTTGTTTTAGCTTTACTTGACGTAGAAGAGAACCTTCTACGTTGGCTCTCGTCTTTAAAAAGGAGAACTGGAAAGATTAACATCGCTCAGCGTTTATGTTCATCTGATAACTATCTAGTAAACATTGGCTCAAGGACGTATAAAATGCCTCTCACGCAATTAATTGTTTCATCAAATCTAGTAGTCCTTCCTTATAGGACAAATCCACAGGAACCACCCTTATCACTGGTGGAAACTATGGCATTAATGGCACCAGTCATTACGAGCAGATTAGGTTCTAACGTTGAACTTTTCATGTATAATTCTACTTCTCTAATTTCACCGAATAACTCTCAAGAATTAGCGAGGGCTATTTTAAATGCACTTTTTCGGTTGGAAAAATGCAGAAAACGGGCTTCTCAGCTAAGAGAGTTTATTATTAAGAGGTACAATCGTAGAATTGCTCTATCTTCTATTTCTAAAGTATATGAAAGGGTAGTGGAGAATCGTTAACATGTCTCAGAGCTTATTTAATTCTCCTGGTGGAAAAATTATTTCTAATAGAGAAATAAAAATAGTTCGCTACTTTTTAGGGGGAAAAGATAAGTTAAGGATATTAGACGTTGGTGTTGGAGTTGGCAGAATAGCCTGCACTTTAATTAATAATGCAAGAGAAATCATCGGTGTAGATATAAATCGTAAAAATGCATATTTAATTTCCAAGCAGGTTAGAAATCCGACTTTCTTCCATAAGTTTCAATTTTTAGTTGCAGATGGTCAATACTTGCCATTCAGAAATTCCTCCTTCGATGCCATAGTGTGTATCAGAACATTGAAGTATTTCCCAAATTATGAATTGGGGCTCAAGGAGATGGTCAGAGTGTTAAAGCGAAAAGGGATTTTGATTTTAGAAATATCGAATATATTTAGCTGGGAAATACTCTTGCATATACCTGAATTCTTGAGAACAAGAAAACTAGGATTGCCACATCTCTTTGTGATCCCAAAGATAACAAGACTTCTCCTCGAGAGAGGCTTTAAAATTACAGACTCCCTCCCCACTTATAAGATCCCCTTCTTTTTCTGGGCCAAAATAAGGAATCCAATAGTCCTAAAGTTACTTGCATTAACCCACAGGCTCTTATTAGCTATATTACCACAACAGTTCATGTCACGAGGGATCATAGTAAAATGTGAGATGTATTGATATTACGTATATGGCGGAGGAGGTGGAAGGGTAACAAAGTAAACAATTACTATGATCATTGCCGAGATTATCACGATAGAGATTAATAGCTTCTTATACTACTTTTCCCCTTTATAAATTTTGTGCTACCTCGGTAATTCCTTAGGCGAATCTGCAGTAATCGTGGATTCTGAAGTTTTCTTGCAATCTTTTTGCGTTGATCATAGAAATTTGCACGTAAAGTATACTGGTTTGTGTTGAAAACGTATTCGCTTGTTTTTGTTAATGCGTTAATCATGGCGATTGTTTTTGCTGATACTTTGATAGCTCTAGCCAAACTTCCCTTAACTGGGTTATTAATTCTGATAACGCATGATTTTTTATCGATGTCGACCCACTTCAATTTTAGCGCTTCAGCAGTTCTAGCCCATGTGTCTTTCAGCACTTGAAGAAAAGTTGCCATTTTCTTGCCGCAACCAGCGATTAACTGATCCAGTTCTTTCTCTGTCGAGATGAA
>WUQU01000205.1 GCA_009889605.1 Candidatus Bathyarchaeota archaeon
GAGGTCGTCGCGAATTTCCTTCACGTCGCCGAGCCTCAGCAAAGCCCGTTTAATCCACGAGTAAGACTTGCCGGGGAAATCGGCCCTCAGCCTCTCCACGGCCTCTTTAAGAGGATCCCGCCTCACGGTCTTTTTTTGTGAGGACATAGGTTGCAACGGACGCGGCTATTGTTAACATTATGCCAATAATCTCCATGGACTCTTTAAATGTTTGATATGTTCTTTTGGCGAGTTCTAAAGTCTTGTTTATATTTGTGATTGTTATATTAATCTTTTTCATGTTTGTGACTGTTATATTGCTTTTATTCACGTGATGAAGATCCGCTAATTCAAGTTTTGTAGGCACAACGTTGTATAGCACAACCCCGTGGAGATAGAGGAGAATGAGAGAGGTTATAAACGACAAGAACAAAAAGACGTTGGAAGCTCCCCTGAGACCATACCATGTAAGTACAACTAAGGTAATTATTACACCCAATATCGGCGCAAGGATAATAAAACGTGACTCGTTTAACATTGTTAGAAATACATTAAATGACTGCTCATCAGTTGGCTCAACTAAAAGTACAGCGATTCCCATAATCACCAATCCGTAAAATAAGGTCCCAAGCACTACCGCCACGAGCCGTTGTTTTAATTCGTGTATCGTTTCAAATAATTTACTAAGGCCACCCAAGTAGGGGATAAATGAGAGAAGGCCTAAGCTGAAAAGCAATATTCCAAGTAAAGGTGTCTTGACGTATATAAATAATGCAACAATATTTAATATGAAGTATATATAATAAGAAAATATTATCGAAACAATGATAATGTATATTTTTACTGTATTTTTCTTTAGTGTTGTTAACAACTGTTTTAACTTATTACGAATTCTTGACGCGGTCCTGCCCTCGTTTTTCCTCGCCTTTTCACCCGACATACGGCGGCACGGTCATGCGGAACTGCCCCCACGTCCCCTTTAGCGGGATAAATTTCGAGAGGGCTTCCATTGCCCTCACCGAGGCCGCCCGTATTGTGACTAACGCCTCAGACGGCTGCAGCGGCGTCATTTTTGTCTCATCCATATCCCAGTCTGGGAAGCGGATTATAAGCTTGATGTAGCCGAGGTGGCGTGTAAATTCGCGGTAGCTGTGGGAGACTAACACGAAAAAGCGCCCAAGGGCGCGCCCGGTGCGTAGGTGGTCTGTAAGCAGAGAGTAGCGAGA
>WUQU01000206.1 GCA_009889605.1 Candidatus Bathyarchaeota archaeon
ATCGCCTATTTCATACGTTCCATAGACGGTAACAAACTTCGTCGCATCCTCCCATTTGAACCAACGTGGGATGAAATACCCAAATGAGTACAAGTTCCACTTAATCATCATAAAACCTCCTTTGAAATCAACAGGTCGCAAATAACCTTGACACAGACTTTAACATGCACATGTAAATTATACCACAAAAACAAAAAAGTGGGCTCTCGCCCACTTTTGTAGCAATTAAACTTTAGCAACTCATTTCTCCACATTGCTTTTTTATCTCTTCCAACAACGATATCAATCTATTTGCAGTTCCTTCCACTTCTCTGTAAGCCCTTTCTGCCTCCTGCAATTTGCCATGTTTCACGTATTCCATCACTTTCTCACCATTGTAGTGTACCTGTTCGTGCAATTTCCCAACTTCTTCCCACATGCTTTCCATGCCTTCTGGTGGTCTTGTAAAGTCATATATTGTTCCGAACGCACACCTGTGTGGGTTGAATTGTAGCATCTCTTCTCTCCCGTTCTTCACCGAATTGTATAGCCTCTCCAGCCAAGTTCTGTGGACTTTAATCGCTTTTTCTATTTCTTGCACATAATCTTCTTTCTCAGACACCACTATATTTTTTCTCACATTTTCTGATATCCTCAGGATCGTGTTACTAACTTCTGTATCCGCTTTGTGAACCTCTGGAAGCAGGTTTTTCACTTTGTTTATCTCTTCTGTAAGTTCACTCGTCCGTGCAACTATTTCATTCACGTTGTTCGTTGCGCTCTGCATTGCCGAGCTTATCTCTTGTGCAGACGCACTTTGTTCTTCACTTGCGGCCGCCAGAGTCTCTGCTTTATTGTTTATTATTTCCATCAATTTGTATATATTATCAAAGACATCCCTAACCTTTTCCACACTCTTTCTTGACTCGTTCAGTACACCTGCATTTTCGTTTACCGACATGCTGACTTTTTCTACACCAATTTGTATGTTATTCAGTATACTCTGTATATCACTCGTTGACTTCTTACTCTCTTCTGCCAGCTTCCTTATCTCATCTGCGACGACTGCAAATCCTCTTCCCGCTTCTCCTGCTCTTGCCGCCTCTATCGCCGCGTTTAAAGCGAGCAAATTTGTCTGCTCCGCTATAGAA
>WUQU01000207.1 GCA_009889605.1 Candidatus Bathyarchaeota archaeon
ATTGTAAGTGAAAAGCTGGGCTTTGCCAACTCGTCAACATAAACATCTAAGAAGGTGAAATCACTGAGCGGCAAATATCCGACATTTTTTGCATATATAACAAAGTGCGGTGGAGTTGTAGAGTTGTCTATTGTCGCGTAGACTATTTCTAATTGCATATTAACTATTCTTTTATAGTCATTGACATTCTGCGCTAGCTCGTTTTGGACGAGTTTTCCACTGTAGAACGCGTAGGCGGAGAAGGCGCTTGCTAAACAAACAGAGGCTATGACCATTATAATGTGGGACAAAGTCACGGAGAAACCCATTACGCAACCCTTTTTGTTGTTTCTGTTTTCTTAATCTTGCTTTCCGCGATGGAAATAAGCCGTTTCACATCCTCAATACCTATGCCTATTCCACATATCACAGAAGCCTCATACATGTTTAACAGTAGTCTACTCCGTGTAAGCCCTTTTGACTTGGCTTTCTCAGCTGCAACTGCCAAAAAATAGACTTGTTCGTTGGCGTCTTCTGTTAAAAAGCCTAAACGTTCATAGGATTGAGCGAGTTGCCGTATATCATCGGAAGAAAACCCTAAATCCAGAAGAGACCACGCCCAGTCTAAATAGGCAGTACCTGAAGACTTTAATTCAAGCTTAGAATGGACTTGCTCCTCCGCAGCCGGTTTAGTCTCTAAAACCTCCGTCTTCGGAGTTTCCTCTTTCAAGGGTTGAGGCGAAATTGGTTTCTCTTCAGCTTTTTCCTCGACTTCTTTTCCAGGTTCACCTAAAACCAACGATCTAACCCAAGGAGGCAACCTTTTATTGTTCAGTTTTCCAAATCCTTTTCACTTGAAATAACCCTTAAAAGGTTAAAGGGATTCTCAATCTCGCTTACGGCGGAACGTATATCTACAATAGATTTTTTAAGATCGGTGACAGCTGTCCTTAATTCTTGAGGTAGCTTATTAACATCAGACCTTATCTTTTCAATTTCCTTCTTTTCCACTTCAGCCTTATCAGCTTGAAAAATATTGCCATTATCATTCTCGTTTTCAAGCTTACTCTCTTCATTCTTTGACACTCTAAACACTCCCTAGAGACCAATTATTACTTGTTATACGAATCCACAATTTACATTTAAATTATGTGAAGCTGAAATCCATATTTGTAAAATTTTTAATTTTAATTCAAAATTATGTAATATTCCAATTCAAAATCGAAATCAGATATAAAAATAGGCGGAGAAAACGCAAGCCAAAATATCACTATGGCCACTCCTTTAATTAACTCTAATTTCATGAGAAACAAAACAGAAAAATCGAGTTACTTACATATAAATATTATATAAATATAATATATAGAGTAAACATGCCATTAAATAGTGAAGTGAGATTGCATTGCTGGCATTACCCTTTCAGCTTCCTTCTGTATATGAGCTAGTATTGCTTCTGTTACTGCTTATCATAGGAATCGCCCTCATTATTTTAGTTGTTAAAATCTTGCTTTTCATACTTCCCGCCGCTATAATCGCCATCGTAGTTTGGCTTTTAACAGGAAGCCCCTTTTGGGCTGGAGTAGCCTTTCTGGTTGCAGCTTTAATATCCTTACTTAAACGATGACTAAAAAATGGCAGCTGAAAACCTTAAGCCAGCACAATAAACAATTACAACTTACCAGCGTAAGCGTAAACACAAAAACATCACGACACAAGCCTCAAAACCTCCTTAAACAAACAAATACGCCAAAGGAGTCGGGAAACTCTGTTTCTGAA
>WUQU01000208.1 GCA_009889605.1 Candidatus Bathyarchaeota archaeon
CAATGCTTCACATTAAACCAAAAAGAGACGACAAAGGTAACTATGTTTTTGCAATTGGTGATCATAAAATAGCTACGTTTTTACCACATCACGAAGACTGGCTTAAAGCAGTTGGTATGTTTAAGTGGTAGTTAAGATATTAATAATTTGAGGAAATTAATAAATCTGAAAAAGCTTACAAAAAAAACTATAAATATAAATATTTCAATTTAGAATTATGCCAACTCCTAACGATGTGAAATATTTATCTGATTGTAACTATAATATTTGGGTAAAGAAGCATCAGAACGTAAATATACGTGATTAGTAGAATACTGTGAGAGCAATTGGAAAACTACAGTTTGTGGACCTGATAAATTGCTAACGTTTAAAGTTAAAACTATTCTTTCGTACGTTCTAGAAACAGTACATACTGAATTTGAATACAAGGTTCCTATTCTAGCTCTTGCACAACCAAAATTTGAAGATGACGAACTAACTCTAATCTCCGCACTTATAAATAGCGTGCTAACTGTATTTGGAATATTGATGCTCCATGTTGACCCTACATCTACATATGAAGTAGAAGTAGTAGATACCTCAGCTTGGTTAATGGTTTCAACAAGAGGTAAATAAGGTGTAGACAATACATGTGTATACAAATTCACATCATCAAAATAAACAGTTCCTGCCACACCAGTATCTGTAAAACCACCAATAAGTAATATCTTCATATACCGTGCTGTCGGAGGCCTCATAAATTCTATAGTAACAATAGTTGGACGCGTAGGATTATTTGTAGAGACATAAGGAACAAAAGGTTGACTTGTAGAAATTAAGCTTCTGTTTTTATCATAAAATTTCAACTCACACATCACCTTCATTTCTGGTGCTGTAGTCCAGTAAGTAAAAGACAAATACCTAGCAGTAGTCGACAATTCTATAAGATCACTTTCTAAATACCCACCACCATTTCCTTCTCCACCTGGATGGCGAAACCAATAAGTTCTTGTTCCCTGAATTGGATTATTTGTTTCAAATCCTGCTGAACCTCCCGGATAGAGAACTCGTGTCCAACCATCTGGGATGCCGTCGTTGTTGTTATCTAATTCAAAAGTTCCGTTAAATACTTCCGACGTACCTCCTTGTCCGCCTTCTCCACCTACTCCTCTTCCACCCCCTCTAGCCACTATAGTCCAGGAGTTGCTTGCTGTATTCCATCTCCGAATTGTATTATCACTTTTTACAACCCTTATTTCACCATCTTTTAGCAAAGCAGGATTTAGTGAGTTTAACTGAGCCTCATTCTCTACAGGATCCCCAAAATACACTGTTCCACCTACTCCCTGCCTAATCTGATTTCCATTAACCCACCTTGCCCCATCATCACCCATAACTTTTCCTTCTCTAACATTGTCACACGAAGTTTCAAACACTTTGTTAGGTCCTGCAGAGATAACAGCAAACACAACGTGACTTAACTGAGCGGGATTGTAACCTG
>WUQU01000209.1 GCA_009889605.1 Candidatus Bathyarchaeota archaeon
GAAAATCCCCAGCTCCATCTTCCAAGATATTTCGGGCTGATTAAGATTAAAAGGTCAGGGCTTTCACCCATCTCAAAGTAGCTGAGAAATAGTTGATAGACATAATCCCAAAGGCTTTGGATTGTTGGGAAATAAGTCTTTGGCAAGGGCTCTCCAGTTTTCACTTGAGCATAGGGTTTCCAGAAATCTGAGACTATGTCGGCTAAGTGATTATCTATTCTCTCACCAAGACCAACAAGATAATAGGTTTTCACTCTTTAACTTCTCTCTATATCTCAACCCCTATGTGATAATATCTAAAGTGAGTTTGCTCAATCAGAATAGTTGGCTCTATCCGCATAGAAACAGTAGGAACAGCCTGAACTACTCTTCCCTCAAGGACAATTTTAAAAGGTATTAATCCCTCAGGTAGTTCAGCAGTTAATGTTAAGTCTCCGCTGGTAGAGCTGGAACAAGCAACATATCCTGAAAAGCTTGCATAATAACTTGTTTCACCACTAAAGAATGCTCCATCATTTACATTCATCCTAACATAGCCATATCCAACAGGACCGTCTGTAACTGCGTGTATACGAATTTTATGAGTAAGCCTAATAACAATCCTCGCATTACGACCCTGTGGTGGAATAATTGGTAAAAAAGTATAAGTTTTAAGTGGCACGTGGGTAGTAGAAGTAGTTTCTGAAGATGCGGTTCCATCAGAAACTATAACCCGTGGAATTGAAACCTCAAAATAAGTAGGGAGTAATTCGCTTTTTACAATCATCATTCCAGTTCCTTTAGAAATTTTAGCTAATGTAATAGCTTCATTTTCAATTTGCTCTGTGGAAACTGCTCTGGGTGCTATATATCCTGGTCCAACTATAAATTTTCTTTTTAATCTCTCTACAAGCTCAGCTGTCATTATGCTCTCCTCAAAGCTACTACGGGAACTGCACTTGGAGACCATATAGTTCCGCCAGTGGGAAATGTTGAAGGTAATGCTCCGTAAGTAAACCCAACAGTCCAGCCTACTCCCATAGCCGTTCCCAAAGTTCCATCAAGGTCAA
>WUQU01000210.1 GCA_009889605.1 Candidatus Bathyarchaeota archaeon
GATATACATTTGAAAAGACTGTGACTTCACCCAGTCTTGTAGAAGGGACATAGACTATTCGTGGAGTCTTTTCTACACGGAAGTAGTATCTGTCATAAATCACGTATTTGTTGGAAGTAACTACCCAGACTGTGTGGTATCCTTCAGTGCTGAATCGGACAACCAATCTGCCAAACGAATCCGTTGTCCCTGCGTAAGTTCCGTCGATATACACCGCAGAAAACGGTTCGTCGGTATATATGACAACAGAGTAATCTGGCAGGTCACCCAAGGAAATAGCCGGCACATTTCCAAATCCTATTATGATTTGAAATGAAATTTCTGCGAGTCCAAAAGAAGTTACTAATAGCAACAAAAATACTAGAGATATTTTTGAAAGCCTGATTTTCATGTCAACCCCTCCTTTGAGAAACATTACTTTTCCAATCCCAGCTGGATAAAAGCAAGCACTTCAGCAACAGCTACATAAAGTTTTGTTGGTATCGGCTCGAGTACTTCGAGTTTGAAAAGTTCTTTCACAAGCTCTTCTGCTTTTACGATTGGAACATTGCTCTCCTCAGCTTTCTTGATTATAAGCTCTGCTAAGTGACATTTGCCTTTTGCAACCACAAAGGGTACGTAATCCTTTCCCGGTTGATATCTCAGAGCAACAGCAAGTTTCTTGGTGCATTCTTGGTTGCTTTTCTTCGCGTCTGAATCAATAGAACCGAAAGTGTCGAAGTTATCGAAGTTATCAAACATAGGTTCCGTCATCCATCCCTTTAAGTTTTATGTGTACCTGTCGAAATACTCTCTTCAACCTTCTTTCTAACTGCTCAACTCCATCCGGTATTTTTTCAAAATACAAAGTTAGGTTCTGACCATCAGTTTTGGCAAATATGTGGTTACCAACAACAAATACTTCGAACGTTCCTAATTCGCGGTCTACGAATACCAAACCTTCATTAATAATTAGACCATATCTCCCAGACAGAATGTTCAAATACTTTTCGAACTCAGCGTACTTATCGGCCTTATCTGAATTATCAGCATGATTTCCAGGAAATAATATACCTGTTCCACCGATAACTTCTCCTGAATCACTTCTTCTGCCTATTCTTTCATTAAGTAGTGATTTGAATCTTGTCAGCAATTTCTTGTCAATGTCTCTTCTCTTAGATACCTCTTCAAGAAAAAGGCCTATTGCAATAGCTAATCTGTTTTTCACATGTTCGTTCCAAATTTCTTGACTAGCTAAGAGTTCTTCTGCCATTTGCACGAACTTCACACTTGGCAGCTCGTTGAATTCGTAAGGCTTCTTTGCGACTACCTTTGCAA
>WUQU01000211.1 GCA_009889605.1 Candidatus Bathyarchaeota archaeon
TACATAGCTCATTTGTTCTCCTTATAGCATCCTCTATGTATTTCTTGCCAGCGATGGTATCATAGATGCCGCCTTTGAAGTAATTTGGCATAACGAAAATGTGGCAAAGGCAAGCTCCTCTTGTTTTAAGTTCACTTTCAGCCTCCGCGCAAGGGCATTCCTTTCTTAAATTTGGTCTACAAGGGCAGCCACCGTATTTTACGACTTTGAGATAGTGTTCCTTTAAATCCATACCGAAATGGATTAGGCAGCCAGTCTTTTTAGTAAAGATAGCTACTTTCTTTAAAAAATCCTCAAAGGTCATTCTCTTCCACTCTCGGCAATTTTTCTCAAAAATAAGCTTAACATATCTCCAAAAACACCCCCTTGCTCTCTCCACTCCAATGCTTCCTCCTTAGTTTTATGAAGTGGTTTAAGCCTATTACAGGTAATACACACTGGAGCTAAGTTGCTTGGCAAATCCTCTCCTCCTTCACACCTATCAACTATGTGTCCAATCTCAAGATATTCTACCTCAACTTTCCTACCGCAGGCCCAGCAGATACCCTTATTCCATTCACGAAGAAATCTTTTCCAAGCAGCCCGCTCCTTCCTTGTCTGGCTTTTAGTCTCAAAAGCTTCTCTTATAGCAACTTTTGATGCCTCCATCAATGGTTTCCAGAAAATTTCGCGCTCTATATCCAAATGATATTTCTCTTCAGTATCAAGATACTCAAAAACATTCTTAAACTTATCCTCGCTAGGTATCTCGTGCTTTCCATCAATTTCATCGCGTATCCACTTTCGCAAAGCCAGCATTTGTGCATTTTGAAAGGCTTCGCCCCAAACAAAAAGGTTAAGTTGGACATTGTAAGCTCGCTTAACATTTCTATCCTCAGTTGGGTCTAATTGAGCATCAGCAATTATTCTCTTGCGCAAAAAAGTAATAAGTTCAACATTCCTCCTAAATTGGTTAAGTTTCTCTGGATATTTTGGCTCCATAGAATTTCCTCTGTTCCTCAACTGGTAGTTGACTAAAGAGGGGATAGGGTTGATAGTTGAATAAGAGCAATTCCGTTCCCATAGGTTTTATGTTATCCTCTTCAGTTCCACACGACCACTTTGTGACTTCTATCTCTATCCTGTAGAAGTCCTTATACCACTCATCTATGAGCTTGTGGGGATAGTAA
>WUQU01000212.1 GCA_009889605.1 Candidatus Bathyarchaeota archaeon
AAAGCTTACTTACGATAGTTGGAGTGATTAAGACCGAGACTATTCCATACGGGCTAATTGAGAGTGATGAGAATGGAAGGGTTATTTGGATAAACGAGAAGCCAACAAGAAGTTATGTTTTCAATTCTGGTATGTACGTCATCGAGAAAAGAGCTCTGGAGTTTATACCGGAAAATAGATATCTCAACATGACTGACTTGGTAACAGCACTGATAAGTGCCGGGGAAAAAGTCTCGTATTTTCCAGTCAGTGAAAATTCGTGGTTTGATATTGGTGAGTGGGATAAGTACCTTAAAACGTTAGAAAACTACGAACTGGTTAAAAGATTTTTTGAAAATTGGTAGAGAAGTATGGATAATATAGCCTTGACTAAGAATTAAACTTTGGAGGGTATCGCATGCCGGGATTCTTTTGCGAGGTACGAAGTGGTAAGTTGAATAAGCAATTTTCACCAGTTGACGATAGTCTAAATCTGTTAGTTGAAAGTACCGAGGGAAATGGCTTCTACGTTGAAAGGAGAACTGTTAGAAAGTTCCTGAATGATAAAGTTCTTTGGAATGACGAGAGGTATTTAATTCTTACCGAAGGTGTCATTCTGAATTCCAAAAGCCTGATCGAGAAATATGGAAAGAAAAATTTTAGAGACACAGTGGTTGAGATGTATGAGAAAAATGGAGAAGCATTTTTCAACGAATTCAGAGGAAGCTTTTCGGGAGTACTATATGACAAGAAATTAAATAAGTGGCTTATCTACACGAATCACGTGGGTGACAAATGGGTCTTTTACTCTGTATTGGAGGACGGTATTGTTGTCGGTTCTGAATTGCCGTGGGTTACGTCGTATTTGAAGAAAAATGGGATAAGATATAGCATTGATGAGTTTGGAGCGTACTGTCTTCTGACGTACGGATATATGCTGGAAGATTACACGCTAATCAAAGAGGTAAAACGCCTTTTACCTGGACACTATATCAAGATCGAGAACGGCAAAGTAACGTTAAATCAATACTTCAAGCTCGACAATACGCCAGATGAATCACAAAGCGAAGAAGAGATTATCGAAAATGTGGACAGGCTTTTTAGACGCGCAATTGAACTGGAATTTGAAAAGGATAGGGAATATGCCTACAAGCATATTGCTACGTTGAGCGCAGGTTTGGACTCAAGAATGGCAGTGTGGGTTGCACATGAAATGGGATACACAGAACAACTGAACGTGACTTTCTCGCAAACCAATTATTTGGACGAGACAGTAGCGAAGAAGATAGCAAGCGACTTGAAACACGAGTGGCTATTCAAGTTTCTGGATAATGGAATATATCTTAAGTCTGCAACAGAGATGATAGATATAAATGGTGGTTTGGTTCTTTACTCAGGTTCAGCGCACGTAAATAGTTGTGTAAAACTCATTAACTTTTCCAATTTCGGATTGTACCACACAGGACAACTTGGAGATGTGATTCTCGGTACGTATTATGATGCTGAAACTCCCAATGCACCATACGTACCTGGCACAGGTGCATATTCGAAAGAATTGGTGGCAGAAAATGAGCAGAATTACCTCAAAATGAAATATGAAAATCTGGAGATATTCAAGTTTTACAATCGAGGCTTTAACGGGATACTTTCAGGAAACTTGCCAGTGCAAAGATGGACAGAAGTTACTTCACCTTTCTTAGATGTAGACTTTCTAACATACTCTCTGACAATTCCGTTGAAATATAGATATGACCACAGAATTTACAGAAAGTGGATTTTGAAAAAATACCCTAAAGCAGCTGAGTATGTATGGGAGAAGATACAAGGGAGGATAACCGAAAGGGTTTATAGCATGATGGGCTACAAGTTTACACTGAGAGGATTGTACAGAAGGGCTATAAGCAAGTTGCTTTACGGAAGTTCTTCAAACTCAAAGTGGCATATGAACCCGTTTGAGTACTGGTATAGAACAAACGATGAT
>WUQU01000213.1 GCA_009889605.1 Candidatus Bathyarchaeota archaeon
ACCGTATGAGGCAAGGGTGTATAAAATATAAAAAGTGTAACCTATTTAAAAAGAGAAAAAGAGTATGAGACTATATATTACCGTCTCATACTCTTTTTCAACTTAATAAAATCTTCTTTTAGACTCTATTGAATTAATAGATAATCCAGATATACATCCCAAGTACCATTATCAGCTGTCACTCTCAGCTCAATGGTATGACTTCCTGCACCAACATAAACATTTTCCACTGGTGCTTCCCATGGAGAAGTTCCCTGATAGTAGAAAGTCCCTTTTTTCGTACCATCTATATACAGATCTACCGAAGCAAGATTATTATTGTTACCACAACCGCGCAGCTTAAATGTCCTGTTGCCACTTGTTGAAAAGTTTACTGTAGTTGTTGCTTTGTCACCATTTGCATAAAGTGCTATCCCTGAGAACGGTGATGTAATCTTCGATGCGTATTGCCCACCTAAAGTCATATTTTCACACTCTATCTTTGTAGTGGTTGGTGTAGTAGAGCCACCTCCACTTGAACCGCTTGTGATTGAGAATGTGTTTTGAGTGATATTAGCCGAGCCCCTGCTCTGATACCCTTCAACACAAAGTGTAATCTGGTCAATTGTACCAAGGTTCAATCCCTTTGCTGCCCAAGCCTTGAAATGGTCTGTTACAGTAACAGTTCCACTTGTCCTCTTAGAAGTTCTGACACTCCAGTATTGGTCAAATGTTGTTGTACCCTCAATAGATGGCTGGTTAACTCGAGTTGTCTTGTAAATATCATATGTGCCACCGTCAATTGTAACCTGTCCAAGAGATGTTGCTCCGGGTGGACGCCAAGAACCCCAGCTCTCAACTATATAAAACTCAACAAGCGGATTTCTTGACCATCCATAAATACACAGATATGAGTTGCCGTTTGGATTGTATGTTGCAGAGTATGTTATTTTAACTGTTCCAAGCTGGTTCCAGGCTGTTGAAAACTTCTTACCTGTTCTAAAAAGTGCATTGTTGATGTTACTCCACTGACAGCTGAATCTCCCTCCTGTGTCAACTGTCATGGTAGTATTGCCAGAGTCCTTCCAAAGCTCATAGTAATACCCATCATACGTTCCACTTGCATTTGAGGTCAGTGTAATTGCAGCTTGGGCAGACAGCGGATTTGAAAGAGCAAAACATACAATAAGTATAAAAAGAAC
>WUQU01000214.1 GCA_009889605.1 Candidatus Bathyarchaeota archaeon
AGCTCGCCAAAAAACGGGCTCATCTGAGGTTCCAAATTCATCTTCATGTCCTGGCGTTCCAACAGTGACAACATAATCAAAAGCATAGGCTAACCGCAATCCACTTGTTTGGGTCGCCCCGATGACCAACCCGTCTGGTAAATCGCGGAAAATCATATCTTCAGTAGACCTCATGACAGCGATAGCGCTAGCTGCCCCTAAGTCCCGAAAAGCTTGTTCTACACGCTCCTTTGCCTCGTATGGGGAGAAATTGGGGGTTAAATTTGTTAATGTCATTGGCAAGTGAGAATAGCCCAAACCGAGCACTTCACCTGTGTAAGGATCTACATCAACACTGCAATGAGTCGTTAGAACGGGAATCTTCTGCCCCTGTGGATTGGTGACATATGTGTAGAGGTCAGCAAGATAATAAATAGCGACTTTTCCGGTGCCAAAAATCAAATCCTTTGCTTTGAATTTTTCAAGAGCAATCTCCCAATTGGGAAATTCATTGAAGTGAGGGAAATGCCGTCGGGCATAATTAAAGGCAATGGACTTAATTTGGTCTTCGCTTAACAAAGGTAAGTCGGTACGGGCGTTTTTGACCCAGTGGAAGAGATATCTCCTCCAACTTACGACAGTAATTGTTGACTTGACAACAACTACTTCATAGCCAGGCGCATGAAAATCGCACTCTCGTCTAGGTCCATAGAGATCGATAGACCAATCTGTTGTCATCACAAAATCAACCTCACCTTGCGGCTTATTCACCCAATTTCTAACCACTTGGATGGCTTGATTTAGCTCCTCCTGCGTTTGTGCAGCGATAAAGGAGGATGCCCAAAGAACGATAACGAACCCAATAATGTGGCGCATCACACATCTCCCCTTAGTCATAGAGGGGATTTGAGATGTGTCAGGAGGCTGAGGGAAGGATTTTGATGCGAAAAAAAAAAGCGGGAAAAGTCAAGAGAGAACCTTTCTTTCTCAGAGTCATCCTTTTTGCTGCTTTTATTTTCTTTCACTCACTCAGTTTGTTTGTCGTAGGCAAAGGTAGCACAACTTTTCAGCAATGTCAAGATGCAAGAGGGGGCATTTTTGTCGTTTTTTTTGGCGGCAGTTTTTG
>WUQU01000215.1 GCA_009889605.1 Candidatus Bathyarchaeota archaeon
TAATTATTTCACCACAGCCTTTTTTGGCGAGTATTTCACCGTCATCCATAACCAGTTGGCCGCCTACAAAAGTTTTAACCGGCTTGCCTTTAACCAGTTTACCATCGAAAGGAGAGTACTTGGCTTTAGAATAAAACTTTGACGCGTCAATTCTGTATTCCCGTTTTAGATCAACCGCCACCAAGTCGGCTTTATTTCCCTCTTCTAGGCTTCCCCTTTTCTTTAAACCGAAAATTTTAGCAGGGTTTTCAGCCATCAGCCTAACTATGTCAGCTAGGCCTAGCCTTCCGCGATTCACTTCTGTGAGCAATAAGGGAAGAGTTGTTTCCAGCCCAGATATGCCTGCCTTAACGTTCCAGACTACATCTGCCTTTTTCTCTTCAGACGCATGAGGCGCATGGTCCGAAGCTATAACATCAATTACTCCAGTTTCCACACCGCCCCATAACGCGTTCATGTGGCGTTTCTCTCGGATAGGAGGCACTGTTAAGGCTAAAGCACCAACCCTCTTTAAGTCGTCGATGGACAAAAAGAGATGATGCGGCGTTGCTTCGCATGTTATGGGCAGACCAGCTTTTTTCGCTTCATTAACGGCCTTCAGGCTTTTTTCTGCGCTCAAGTGGCAAAAATGCACTCTGGCACCGGTCTCCTTAACGACGGTTATTATGCGCGCAACAGCCTTAAACTCAGCTTCTTCAGAGTGCGCTTCAAGGAAGGCTTCAATATCGTTACGACCATTGTTTTTAAGCTTTTTTTCAGAGTTTTTTAAAGTTTTTTTGTCTTCGGCGTGAACCGCCACAGGAACCTTGTTTCCTACGATTTGGAAGGCTTCTTTAATGGCGTTGTCGTCTTCAACGTTTAATCCACCAAGCTGTTCGCCCATAAAAAGTTTGAAGGCCACTGCGCCCTCATTTATTATTTCGCTTATTCCGTTTGGGTTTTCCGGAAATTCAGAGTAAAAGCCGACATTCACAAGGATTTTTTCTTTGGCGGTTTTTATTCTATTTTTCAATGTTTCAGAACTCATCGTCATCGGTGCATTGTTTGGCATGTCTAAAACAGTGGTTATGCCGCCTGCAGCCGCTGCGGCTGTTCCGCTTTGAAAGTCTTCCTTGTAGGATTTGCCTTCATCCCTTAAGTGAACATGGATATCTATTAAACCTGGCAAAACCAGAAGACCTTTAAGGCTTAGGGTTGTTTCAGCCTCCGGCATATGCGTCTCTTTTCCAATTTTAACGATTTCGCCATTTTTTATAGCTAGGCAACACTCTGTTATTGCTCCATTAACGTAAGCTTTCAAGTTTTTTAGCACTAGGTCGGCACTCAATTTAGCTCTCTTGAAATAAGGATAAGAAGCATTGACGCTAAATAAACTTAGCCGAAAAATCTTCAGCGAGAGCCTTAACTGCAACAACCTTTGCCATATTTTTGGCTTTCTCAAACAATTCCTTATTTAAAATGCCCCTTTCAAAAGCTTTTTCAAGTTTTTCCAAGTCTACAATTTTTGCTTCGCCGTTTGCAGGGATGCAGACGTCAACTTCTAAGTCTACGTAACGTATAGCCGTTGGATAGACTTCCACCGGTGTGTTTATGTTTATGTATGTGCCTTTCCATTTCCCATCTTTGGAGAAATAGCTTGTTGTTATGTGCCATTCGCCCAGTTTTGTCTCGCTTATTGCCTTGTCGCCAGCCTCTTTTGACACTCCAAGCCCGTCGTAAAAACCATTAGCCCTAATAGTTCTACAGTATCTTATTTCCACGTCGTTTATGGTTTCTATTGTGGCATATCCAAGGTGGAAGACGGCGCCGCTCAGTTTAACATGTTCCACATCAACAGTTGAACCTTCCTCTGGAAACTCCGCTTGAATTTGCTTTTTGAAAAGCTCTGTTACTTCGCTATGGCTTTGGCCCTTTTCCAAAAGTTTTTCAGCCATTTCTAACGCTGCTGAAACTCTGCCGCCACAGCTTTTGTAGAAGTGGTGCCCCTCGAGCGTTGATGTTACCGACGCCCTTAGCAAGTCTAGTTTTCTTTTGGAGGCGAATGGAAATTCAACATCCATAAAGTATGACCCTTCAAGAAGAAGGGCTGGCGCTTTTGCAGATGCAGCGTTCTCGTTTAAAATTCTAATTTTCTCGGTTAGATACGCAATCTCTTTTTCTAAAAGATCGTTTGGCTTGTGAGCTGCGGGTTCTCGCCAAATTATTCCCCAACCTTCAGGAGAAAGCTGTTTTCCCAAAGCACAAAGTTCTGCCCGCTTATTCATATCGCGGATTTTTAGGCTTACACCAACTTTGCCTTTTTGCACGAGTATGACGCAGTCTCCGATAATCTTAAGCTTGGTTGTTAGAATAGGGGTTTTCCTTCCAATCCTTTTCCGCTCAACCTGCACAATGACCTCATTTTGGTTTTCATTTTGGGCCTCATGCTTTGGCAATGCCCCGACTGTTTCGTTTCCTATTTCTATGTAAACCATGTTTTCGTCAGCGTTTAAAAGGCGTCCCTTGTATATTCCGTCGACGCTTACGCGCCATTTTCTGGTTAAGGCATCTTCAAAGCAAGAACGTATAATCGCCTTGAACGTTTCTGTAGCTTCGGCTGAGCCTAAGGCTACAACTCCTTGAAGGTCATATCTATCTTTTACTTTTAGGTCAGGCGGTTCACTGTTTTCTGGTAGGCTGAAACGTGTTTTAATGGCTTGTGAAGGCTGAACTATTTGGAAGCCGTTTTCCAGAAGAAGTTTTGTTAAGGCTGTTGTGTATATTCCTCTAACTTTAGCTTTCAAAGTTTTAGCCAACTTTTTCCACCTTGTAAAGGCCGTTGATTTTTTCAACTTTGAATTTGACGCCTAGAAATGTTTGGGCAAGCCAAATGTTGGTTTCTAAATGGTCAGATAGGGTTCTTGTGAGGTATGTTGAACGGCCCTTTGCTAAGGCTATGTATGGAACAAGCATGTCGGCCAAATGCACGTCAACCGTGGCTTTTGCAGAAATTTCCATGCATAGTTTTTCAGCCGCCTCTTTTCCAACAGCTTCACTTGTCTTTTTAAGCTCGCCGATGGCGTCTGCGCCTAAAATTGCGTCTTTATCAGTTTCAGCCCACAAAACTAGGGAACTCCCCTTCTGAAGAGGATTCGACCGGTCATTTACTATTTGGATGTCCGCGGCAAGTCCTTTCGCGTTTAGGTAGTTGTTTGCCGCTGCTGCTTGTCGTTCAGCAACCTTCCTATCAGCCAGAAAAGTGCACACAGAAACCCCATTAATGGCTTTTAAGACGCCGAACTCTTCGAGGCGTAATGGCTGCAGTTCCCCACATGGCTCGACCTCAAGCGTAACTTCACCCATCCCTTTAGGATAATAGCCATACTTATGAACAGTTATAGCCGCGTTTATTCCCATGCGTTTTAAAACTGGCAAAAACACATTACGTAGATAATTTGTCGTCGGGGAATTAGAAACATCTGTTCCACCTTTTGAAATACGCAGCTGCACGGTGTTTTTTGCAAAAATGCAGATGGGCAGAACCGTCATAATGAGCATGGGAATGCTGCCTGCCGTGCCAATTTCAGCCTCAAATTTTCCGCCTTTAACATCTTTTGGTGTGAACCAAAGCTCACGAGAGTTTAGCGTTGCGCCTTTCAATTGGGCTTCGCAGATTTTAGCTGCGGTTAATACGGCCTCTAAATGTTGCGGTCTTAGGCCGGGTTGCGGTCTGTTTTGGCGTATGTTATAGATGTGTAACGGCTGCCTAAGAATTGCGGCTAGGGCAACTGAAAGTCTAAGAATTGTTCCGCTTCCACTTTTTTGGCTTCCATCAACTTCAATCAAGGCAACAATGGGCTCCTTTTAGCTTCTATCAAAGTTTTAGCGATAAACAATTAATAAATACAGCTAAAGGGTATTAAGATTTGAAAGAGCGTGTAACACGTATGAGTTTAGAAAGGGAGAAACTTGAAAAACTTGTAGATAAGGTTGATGAGCTTCTGGTGGTTTTGAACAATATCGCAGAGGACCTTCGAATAGTTGCCGCATCACTTAAATCCATTGCGGTTTCGCAAATCGCCCCACCTTCTGCGCCCACACCAACACCACCGCCAGAAACTTTTGAAAATGAAAGGAAAAAGGATATTGAAGACATCAAAATGATGTTTCCAGAAGATTTAGAGAAGCTCCTCAATTTCGAGGAAAGAGAGGAATACGTAATGATAAAGCCCCGCCAGTTTTTAGGAAGCGAAAACTTTGCAAAAATAGCCCAAATAGTGCGCGGAATGGGCGGAGACTACATAAGCGCTGGAAAAGAATCCCACTTCCGAGTTCCAAAGAAAAAAGCTTAGCTAAAGTTAAGCCCTAGTACCTTATTTCGAAATCCTTAAACTCGCCAATGTAACTTTCCCACGCCACATCTACCCTTGTAACTCTTGCGCCAGGCGGCCCCCGTTTACAAAAATCTATAAGCTCTTTAACCGCTTCTTCTTCACCTTCAAAAACTGCTTCAACCCTACCATCTGGCAAATTGCGAACCCAACCCTTAACGTCTCGCATTCTGGCTTTATGTTTAGTTTCATATCTGAAAAAGACTCCTTGAACCCGTCCGCTGACAAAAACATGAGCCCTAACCTTCATGTCAGCAACCCTTTCATTTTGCTGGTGATAAATTACAGTGTTTAGACGTTTATGAGCTTTCACTTTAACTTAACTCTCTCCGGAGGGTAATTTTGTCGTTTTACCGCCTATTTTAAAAGCTAAATTTTGAACTTGATTTTTGGAGGGATAAGCTTGTTTGATGCTAACCGTGGAAAACTGTTGGTTTACGCTTCCAACGTTGGGTCTTGCAGAAAAAGGCTGAAATCAGTAAGCAAAGCTGCCGGAAAAACGGCTAAAAATTGAAATTAGACCTTGAAATTATAACCTTGAAAAATCAAGCATCTGCAATCTACGTTTATTACAAGGACGGGAAAGAAGAACCTGTCCCTCTTTACTGTGATAAAAACCAAAGGTCCAGCGTGGAAAATATTTGTAATGCCTTGAGAAGCATGATGTTCGTGCTTTCTTTCCACCCAAAATATTCAGCTTTAAAGAAAATTAGGAAGGAGATTATGCGGTTTTCCTAAATTTTATCGCTTGATTTTCAAGAGTTATCTCGTAAACCTGGTTTACGTCGAAGTCTATGCCTAAACTTTCGTATTCCTGCTCTGTTAGAAACAAAATTATTTTTGGAATTGTAAATTGGGCTCTTGCTGGGAAGATTGGCAGTTGCTGTTGCAAAGCTTGGAAAACCTCTTGCACAACCTTAGCCTCTTCAGTCTGAGGCCTAATTGCGAATTGGGGAACTTGGCGTTCTTCAACAAGTTCTATACGTTTTCCAAGATTTCCGTCTATATCACGGATGGATTCGATTTTGTTTACTCTTACGCGAAACATGTAGATCGTGCCTAAGAAAAGGGAAAACAACTATTTAGGGTTTTAACCATGTGGAAAAAGAGGCTTTACATGTTATTCCATTTCAATTGTCGCGGGGGGCTTGGGCGTAATATCATAATATACCGTTGAAACGTTTCGGCACTTTTCCAGGATTTTAACTGTAGTTTCTTCTAGGGTTTTCCATGGGATTTCTGAAACCTGCGCGGTTAGAAAGTCTTTTGTTTGAACCGCCCTTATGCTTACTACATATGGCTTCTTTTCGGGCAAGTCCTTCACAGCGTAAAAGACTCGGGTAACAGCTGGGTTCACATCAATTATTTTAGATTGAACAGAAACAAGATTACGGATAGCAGTCTGGTAGACTTTCCCGTTTGCAGTTTCAACCTTTATGCCGGCTATTTTGCCATAACGCCTTTGGCCGCCCTTCAACCCTGTTGCTTTATCCGCAAAGATTTTCACATCAACGTTTCTTGACGGAACGTTTAGGAGCCTCGCCACGGTCTCCCGCATATGTGTTATAGATGGCTCCCTTGAAGACTCTTCATTATCAATTATAGCGGCAAAGTACTGGCTTGGCTTATACTCTGCAAGAGCGCTTTCAACAATAGAAGTAGCCTTTTTCAAAGCATCCAACTTATCCTCGCGAATTTCTCCAACAACCCGCACTGATAAGCCTGGCCCTGGAAACGGTTGTCTCTCAGAAATCTCTGGAGGCAAACCCAAATATCTAGCAACCATCCGCACCTGTTCCTTGTAAAGGGACAATAAGGGTTCAACAACTTTAAAGCCGAACTTTTCCATGGGATTTATGCCTATTTGTTCGAGAACGTTGTGCTGTGTTTTTACGCCGCCAACAGTTTCGACAATGTCGGCGTGGATTGTCCCTTGCACTAGAACTGGGCAATTTTCTTTTTTGGCAGTTTCACTTAAGACCGTGTAGAAAGTTTCGCGGAACTTTTTACGCTTTTCCTCAGCGTCTCTTAAACCTTTCATAGCTGTTAAAAAGCGTTCGCGGACATCAACAACCTTTATTGGTACGTTAAGAGGTTCTTTTGAGAGTATTTCAGCCACTTTTTCCGGTTCGCCATCTCGCATAAACGCGTCATCCAAAATTACACAGACAAGGTTTTCGCCAATAGCCTTACGCGTCAATACGGCACATGTGGTGCTGTCGACACCGCCTGAAACAGCAACCAAAGCTCTTTCCCGGCCTATGACTTTCCGTATCTCCTCGATTTGTTGTTCAACGAACTTTTTCGGATCAAAACTTTCCATAGCCCAAACTGCACACTCCTCAAACGGTTAACTGATTTACCACTTCACGGCTTATGTATTTACCGCCTCTAGGAATTCTTAAAACGTCTAAAAGCTTTGTTATTGCTTCCATTGAAATCGGTGCTTCAAAAACATAGAAATTTGTGAACCTAATGAAAGTTACTTTGCGTTTTCCTTGAAGAAAATCCAAATAATCCTCAAAAGATTTTAGGCAAGTTTCACCGCCATATTTGCTCCAAAGCTCTTTATAGTCTCCAGTCACACGTTCAACAAAATCTGCAATGCCTCGGATCTGCATGGCTGGGCGTTTAACATAGAAAAGCAGTTTCTGCGCTTCAACAGGTCCTACAAGGCTTCTTCGTACAAAAGCATGGGTTTGGCAACCGCTTCTGTTGCGTTCGCAAAGTCTGTTCCACCATTTTTCGTCAGAAAGCAGAATAAACCCGTAACGTTCACCCAAGCTTTTAACCCCGACACAGCATTAGGCATATTTAGGTTAAATTCCTTTTTATGAGATAATATTTTTGGTTGATTCCACCAATTCCGGATACAAAATTTCACTTTAAAGCATAAAATTCCAAGAAAAAGTTGTGATGATTTGAAAGAAAAATTGAAAATGATATGGTCTTTTTAAGCCTAAAAACCTTGTAAAAAGGAGTAAAAATAAGGCTAAAGTTTTTCTGTATAAACGTTATACCACTGAAGAAGAGGGACCAAGCCAATGAAGCCAGATGAACTAAAAAATTTGGCAACCACGTTAAATGAGTTAAATGAAAGCTACATTGATTTCCTTCAGTCAATGAAGGAGTCCGTGAGAGAGGTAAAAACAGCTAAAAAGCTTTGGAAAGATGGCGAAAAACCTTGGCTGATTAAGCTTGGTTTGGCCCTAATACTTTTCCCGGATCCTACTATAAGTGATATTGTAGGCAGTCTCTTGGTTGCGGCTGGAACAGTGCAAGAGGGACTGCGCCGCCGCGCCCTTCACGTGGAGGATATACCTAAAACCTTTCAAAGCATAATGAAGGAGATACAAGCAACCGAAGAGAGGGTTAACCGAAAACTTTGTTAAGTTTTATATTTGCCACATGTTATATGCATAACATGTTTGAAAGGGATAAACATGAAACTTGTAACCGTATTATTACCCGAAGCTTACCTTGAAGGATTAGATGAACTTGTAAGAGCAAACATGTACCCAAGTAGGAGCGCTGCAATAAGGTCAGCCGTTAGAGACATGCTTAAGAAAGAGTTATGGGAAAGACGTGAAAGATGACTCTTTTAGCCTTTAAAGTGTTTTACAATATCCCGAATATTCTTGGCTGATTCAGCCGGGTTCTCTGAAAGGGTTATTGCCCGCCCCACAATGAGGTAGCTTGCGCCAGCCATTAAAGTGGATTCTATTTCTCCGCCTTGAGCACCAACGCCCGGCGAGTAAACTGGGATTTTTCCACCAAGCACTTTGCAGACTTCCATTATTTTTTCTGGGTATGTAGCACCAACAACAACGCCGTCAGCAGCCCATTTCAAGGCTTTTCTTGCAAACAGAACGTATTGAGGAGTTTTCCGTCCAGTTTCTGCATCAACCACCGTCTGGCCGTAGCCTTCAGCGGCTCCTTTGTGGCTCATGTAAACCAGTAGAATTACGCCTTTCTGCATTTTTTTGGCAACTTCAAAGACTGGTTGTAAGCCTTCATCCCAGCCTACAAAGGGGTTTGCTATCAGAGCGTCGAAGCCAGCTGCGTAATAGTATTCGGCGATTATCTGGTTTGTTGCGCCTATGTCGTTCACTTTACAGTCCATTATTGCCAGTAAACCTGTTTCATGTGCTTTTTCTATGAGTTTTTGAACGCCGTTGAAAACGCCGAGTGGAAGAACTAGGTGATGGTTAATTTTTACAGCGCAAATGTAAGGATGCACCGTGTCTAAAACATGTTGGGCTTTGCGGTAAAGGCTTTCGCGGTTTTCAGTTTTTTCGAAAGGGAAGTCTAAGGCCAAAACAATGTTGGATTCTTTTGTTTTTGCTGTTTCAGCCATTTTATCCTTGAAGTTCAAACTATAGCCTCTCCATACTTTGTTAAGGAGCAGCGCTGAAAACTTTTACCATCCCAATTTCTCCGCCTGAAACCATTTTAATGTATGCCAAAGCCATTTCTACAGCCTCTTTTAGCTGCTGCGGGGTTATTTCCGGAGCGCCATATCCCACTATGAGGATGTTTTTTGTTTTTTCAGTGATTTTTGTCCGCTCCGCATCTCTGTGGGGATAAATGCACAACACGTGTTTGCTGTCGGCTAAAACAAGCATTTTACTTGTCAAGGTAATAGGCGTATTCATTCCGATTCCGGTGAATTCTTCGCCGTCTTTTGCGAAGCGGATGTTAAATGGCGGGCTCAGTTTTTCCCTGTCGAAGCCGCTTATGGGTATCATTGTTCTCATGGAAGCCAAATTGTAGGCGTCAACAGCCGTGGAAATAGTTGGAAGTTCGTTGCCGTGTAAAACTCTTCGCAGCAGCGCTTCACCTGAAGGCCTTGTTTTTGTTGGGTCTATGTCCAGTTTCCAGTAAAAGTCTCTGTAAGCCCTTATAACAGGGTTGTCCTTCAACTTTTCAACATTGTATTTAGCTTTAACCTCCGAGTATGCGGCCTTTTTCAGTTCGCGGATTTTCTCGTTTTCCTTCTCCACAAACACGTTGCTGATTGCGCCTATGCCTATGGCGATTTTTGGAAATTTGTTAGAAACTTCCGTGCACCAGTAGACGATATATTGCATATTCATCCTCCCGGTCTATGAATGTAATGAATGTAAAGGATTAAATATTTAACAGCCTTAGCATTCTCCCTTAATAATGCGTTAAGACCACTAAGTGTGTAAAATGATCGGGGAACTTGCAGCCTTAGGCGCCGCTGTCTGTTGGACGGTTTCAGCCGTTTTATACAAGGAGGCTTTGGCGGAAGTTAAGCCTCTTCCAGCGAACACTCTACGCTGCCTTGGGACAAGCATTTTTCTGATTTTATGTTTAGTCTTGGCTGGAAGGTTTAGCGTTTTAACAAGTTTGCCAGCCTACGTGGTTTTTCTCGCGTGCGCTAGTGGGTTGATTGGTTTGGGGTTAGGTGACACTTTGTACTTGTTCAGCTTGGAAACTATAGGGGTCGCACGTGCTGTTCCCTTAACCTGCACTTATCCGCTTTTCAGTCTTGTGTGGGCTGTTTTGCTTGCTGGGGAAAACGTCGCATGGCATGTTGTATTTGCGGCGGTTGCAATTGTTTTTGGGATTTGGCTGCTTAGCAGCGGAGGGAAATCGGACAACAATACGGCGAAGCTGCAGAAAAAAGTGTTAGTTAAAGGCGTGATTATTGCTTTGTTAACCGCTGTTATATGGTCTATAAGTATTTCGATGGTTAATTTGGCTATGAAAGAGGTTTCGGGTTTAGACTATGCCTTTGCAATTAACACCCTTAGGATAGCAGCGCTGGCGGCTTTTCTGCTAGTCTTCACTCCAACAGTTCAGAGAAGCCTAAAAATCTTTAAAATAAAAGGAAAAACATTGGCTATGCTGCTGGTTGGAGGCATAATCGCCGTTGGGTTAGGCTGGTTTCTTTTAACGTTAAGTTTCGCGTATATTCCGAATCACAGGCGGTTCCCATTTCTTCGACAAATTTCCACGACTGTTTTCAACATTATCCGGCATTGTCTTTCTCCATGAAAGGGTTGCGGTGAAGGTTGCCATAGGCTCCATAATGATTGTGTTGGGAACTTTCTTGATTTTCCTTGTGTAGTTCGGCGGGTTTATTCATTTTTAGCGGTACAGTTTTATACTTGCACCTTTTAAGGGTGAACTTGGCAGGGTTGGAAGGGCGCTCCATATGGCTGTGTCTCCCAGTGTCCGGGAAGTTCTTGCGAGAAGAATTGCCGGGGAGATTATCCTTTCAAGCAAGCCTGGGGCAACCATGCGTAAGTGGCGCGAGCTTTTCGCTGTTTCCCAGGTAACTCTTTCGGATAAAATGTTGCTTTCGCCTTCTGTTATAAGCGATTATGAAAGCGGTCGAAGAAAAAACCCTGGAACAAAGTTTGTGCGCAGATTTGTTTGGGCTTTGTTAAAGATTGATGAGGAGCGGGGGAGCCGTTTCATCCGCGAGTTCGCGGTGCTTACAAGTTCGCCGAGCATGGCGGTTGTGGATTTAAGGGAATTTCCGATTCCTGTTCGTGTGGAATATTTGTGTAAGGCTATTAAAGGCGAGTTTGCCGCGTGTTCCAGCCTCCATGTCAAGGAGGTTTGCGGCTACACTGTTGTTGACAGTAGGAAGGCTATTGAAACGCTTTCTGGTTTTGAGTACGCGCAGCTTTTTGGAGCCACAACCGAAAGAGCTCTGATCTTTACAAACATTGGGGATGGGAACACGCCTATGATGCTTGTGAGGATGAGCAGCTTAAAACCAAAAGTCGTCGTTTTCCACGCAGTAAGGCCCGACGACTATTCAATTCGCCTGGCGGAATATGACCGTATACCGTTAATTTATTCAGCTTTGCCCAGCGTCGAGCAGCTTGTGAAGTCTTTGAGGAAGCTTTACCGTATAGCATTGCGCAGAAAGCTTGGAAAGCCCGTCCGCCCGCCTCCAAAAGTAAGCACATAGGCGGGAAAAGCGTGATTAAGGTCGGATGCTGCGGTTTTCCAACATCCATGAAACGTTATTTTGGGAATTATGGGCTTGTGGAGGTGAACAGCACTTTTTACGAGTATCCGCGGCTGGAAACTGTGGGAGGATGGCGGGGAAAGGCTCCGGAAAACTTCGAGTTTACGGTTAAGGCGCATCAGGATATTAGCCATAAATCAAAAATGAAACTGGATGAATTAAGCCTAAAAGCCTTTGAATATATGAAACAAATCTGCAAAACGTTAAAGGCGGAAATGCTGGTTATCCAAACGCCGGGTTCTTTTAGACCCGACAAACTTGGCGACGCAGAAAACTTCTTCAAGAGCGTGAACCGTGAAGGCTTGGTTTTGGTTTGGGAAACTCGCGGGCCGGAATGGGAAAAACCAGAAGCTTATGAAAGGCTGCGGCGGGTCTTAGGCAGTTTAGACGTTGGGCACGTGACAGACCCGTTTAAGGTTTTGCCCGCATATACAGGCCGAATTGCCTATTTTAGGTTGCATGGTTTAGGTAAGGGAATGTACTATTACCAGTACAGCGATGATGAACTGCGAAGACTAAGGGACATTGCAAGGCGGTTCGAAGAAGAAGGCAAAATGGTTTATGTGCTTTTCAACAACCTTTCTATGTTTGAAGATGGGCTGCGCTTTATGGAGTATTTGGAGAAGGGAAAGTTTCCAAAAATTACAGGCGCTGTAGGCTTGGAATCCGTAAAAAGTGTTGTTGAGAAAACACGTTATCCTGCGCCTAAGAGCATGCTTGTTAAGAAGGTTGGCTGGCGTCTTGTGGAAGTGGAAGAGGGCAAACAGGTTAGGCTGGCCGAACTGCTGGCGGAACTCCCATCTAAAACCTTTAAGAATGCTGAGGAATTGTTGAAAGAATTGAAAACTGCCAAAAAACTAGATTAGCCTACCATAAGGCCCATCTCGTGGATCTTTGTTTTAAGCAGTCTAAAGTCTTCTATTAACTGCTGCTTGTATTTAGCGCTGTAAAGCCCAGCTGCAGGATGAAAAGTTGGAAAAACCGTGACAAACAAACCCAAAACATTAACCTGGTAAAATTTTCCTCTGGTCTGGGTTATGCCGTTGAATGGCAACCCAGCCCTAGAGAAAATGTAGGCTGTGGAGTGATTTCCAAGCGTGACAATAAGCTTAGGCGCTATAGCCTTAATCTGCCTATCCAAGTAGGGCGTGCACGTTTGGATTTCGCTGGGCAAGGGTTCACGGTTTCCAGGTGGCCTACACTTCAAAACATTACCTATGAAAACTTCGCTTCTTGAAAGCCCAGCCTCAACCGAAAGCATATCCAAAAATTTCCCAGCAGCGCCGACAAACGGCCGGCCCTTAACATCTTCCCAGTAGCCAGGCGCCTCACCAACAAACATTATTTCGGCGTTTGGGTTGCCCTCGCCAGGAACAGCATTCTTACGCGTTCTCCACAAGCCACATTTAACGCAAACCTTAACCTCCGAAGCTACAGCCTCAAGAATCTCCTCTTTAGGCAAACACAACACTCCAAAAACTATTCCTCTCAACACCTATAAAATAAAATTTTGTCCACCAAACCCACCCGTCCACCGTCTGTCCATGCCAGCATCTCCTTCTCTGTCTCATCCACACTGTCTGGCAGAGCCACATAAACACAAACCGTGAAATAGGCAACCATATAAAAGATTTAAGGGGAAAAATTGTGCTACCATTAGTGAGAAGAGAAAATGAGCAATTATGATAAAGGAAGATATGATGAATTACTCGAAAGATACAAAGGATTTCAACAGATGTATGAGAAATTGTTTTGGGAATTTTCAACTAGTCTGCATACGGGTAAAATCTCAGGAGCACAGGTACATTATTATGCTGGAATCAGAGTTGACCCTTCAACGGTTGGGCTCATTATTGGAGGAGGAGGGATAGCATTTTCGGTTCTCTCCTATTTCTTAGGCTTAACTCCTCCGACCTTTGGCGTTACAATATTAGTATTTGGCTTTCTCTATAGCCTCATTTCGCATCTAAAAAAGAAGCCTCTAGAAAAACAAGAATCACTTGTTTCCAGGCTTAATTGATACTCAACAATTATTTATCTACCAATAGTCGGAATTCGCGGTTTCCACTCCACTTTTTCGTTTCTAGATAAATTGTCTATAAGCAGAGCCTATTCATTAATCATTCAATTAATTTTACTTTTTCTTTTCCCTTTTATATGGGTTTTTTCCTGATATGTATTGGCAGGAGTCGTAGTTTATTGGGCCCATCTTCGTGGTTTCACATGGAAATTCTTTACATTCAAAACATATGCTGACTCCTTTATGGAAGGCGCAAGTAGCTATTGCGCAGAACTTATTCTCTTTTGGAATCCTCCAACATCTCCACTTGGACACTTACCAGCAACCATACGTGGACACTTTTCACAAGCAACCCCGCATACACCAATCTTCATATAATTTATTCTCCAAACCTAATACGCCGTTCAACCTTAATAAAATGTCCGAAAGCAAGGTTTCAGTTAAAAACTAAACCCACATAACACTTGTTAAAGGCAATCGTTTGAACACCAATTCTTAGATATGAATTGTTAACACATAGAAAAGGCGAAAATGAATGTTGACACGGCTTAAGGCTAAAGTACAGTCAGCCATAGCGGCACAGGCAAAAGCAGCTAACAAAATAGGCTTGACGCCAAACATGGTAAGCGCCATAGGCATATTTTTAGCCTTTTTAGCAGCACTAGCCTACGCAGGTGGACGCGAAAACCTAGTTTTGGCTGTGGTTCTGCTTCTTTTATCGGGATACTGCGATGTTCTAGACGGTGCCGTAGCAAGACTATGCCAGAAGGCAACACCTTTCGGAGGCTTTCTAGACTCGCTGCTGGACAGATATGCGGACGCTGCAGTTTACGCTGGCATAATATTCGGCGGACTCTGCACGGTTCCATGGGGGCTAGCAGCGTTAATAGGCTCACTGCTGGTAAGTTACACACGTGCAAGAGCCGAAGCTACGGACATAAAAATGGAGACAGTAGGCATAGCGGAAAGAGCTGAACGCATAATCATACTTGCAGTTGCAAGCCTAATAGAAATTGCCTTTGCAAACGCTATAGAAGCAGCCATTATAATACTTGCAATTTTAACACACTTAACCGTACTGCAGAGAAGCATATACGCTTACAAAGCCTTAAAGAAAAGAGAGAACGCTTAAAACTTAGAACCTTCGGCCGACGCGTAGGCGCCGCTCGTCTTTGGCTCTGACTTTCACAATGCCATAATGCACCGCGCATGAAACACAATAGTATTTGGTGTCTACAGGCGCAGAAATGTAAGCTCCCCGCTGGCGAAGCTCCTTAGCCAACGCGGGATCCACAAGGGATACTCTCCGCGTAACCTTTTTCGCTTTATCCCGCGGCACAAGCTCACCGCAGTTGGCACACTGGACAAAACCGCTTCTACCCTTAGAGCCCTTCGAACGCCCACGACTCTTCCTCTTGTAGGGCATAACTCAACATCCCACTAACAATTCTTCCAACACCACATAATACCATGCTTACTTATATATCTGTCCTCAGCTTTAACAAAAAGGCAACATTCGCCTTAGAATCAATTTTTGGAATAATCTTTCCAGTAGACGAAGTGAAAAGCGTCGTAACTCCAGGGCCATGGCCTGAAGTAACACAGTTTGTATGCACCACTATGCCCACTGAAACCGCGCATTTACGGTAAATCCGCCCATAAGAGTGGTCAGCGTCAAGAATGGCCCCAAATCGCCAAGCCTTAAATCGTCAAGGCCATATTCCATGCGAGTGGCTTCATAGAAAAGCTGAATGTCATAATCGCCCGAATACGTCTGATTGGCGCCTAAGCCTGAACCCATAATCGCCGCTGGAATAACATGCGTAACCGGAACCTCAAGCTTATCACCGTCTGGTTTGGGATCTAAAGCTTCTATAAAACGTGGATCCATATTCATAACCCTAACTTCTGGAAAATCTAGAAGTTTTAAGCCGACGCCGAAAGCCTTCACAAGCACCTTGTCGCCGAGCATAAGCTTCTCAAGAGTTTCGGGCGGAAAATCCACCAGCACATGTTCTATTCCACCATGTTTCCCCGTAACCACACCCCTAGCGCCTTTGGCATCGCCTGAAACCACAACCGCCTCGTTACCGACACAGGAAAGCACGTTTAAAGCCGTGTTTGCACCCTGCCCAAACCGTGGGTCATTCTCTTTGTTCTCTATGCTAACGCCGGGCTCAACGTGGTCAGCCTCCCAACCACAGGCGGGGTCGCCAACTCGCACGTTGTAGGTTATGCCGCCCACTCCGGGCAAAACCAGGGGAACCCCCATCAGCGGAAATGTTATATACGCTTCTTCCGTGGACTGGGCTTGCAACTTCGCCTACAACTGAAATTTTCACCAACCTATCAACATTTGTCCTCAACATAGGTTTTTCCTCAGCTGAGTTAAAACAGCAATCGTCACATCCTAATAAACTTCCCTATTCCTCATTCAGCCTAACCGTAAAAGCCCTTAGTATAATAAGTTTTAAATGCTGGTTTTCATTTGAGTTGAGTTAGAAAAAAATCACACGCTCAAGTGGCTGGAGACAATGGCGGAAATTGGATTAAGCCCCAAAATGCTTGTTAGAGACGTTATGAGCAGCCCAGCTATAACCGTCGAGGAAGAAGCCACCGCAAACCATGTGGCAGAACTCATGGATAAACACGGCTTAGGCTGCATAATAGTGACGGGCAAAGATGGAAAACCCATAGGGATAATAACTGAAAGAGACCTTGTAACCCGAGTGCTTGCCAAAAACATAAAACCAGACTCCTTAAAGGCTAAAGACGTAATGACAACACCCCTCATAACCATAGAGCCAACTGAAACAATAAAAGAGGCTGCCAAGCGAATGAGAAGACTAAACATACGCAGGCTCGGAGTGGTATACAAAGGGCAACTGGTAGGGCTGCTTTCAAGTAAAGACATTTTAAGCGTAATGCCAGAACTCATAGAAACCATACAGGAAAAAGCCCTCATAGAAGGCGCAAACATGGCACAAACAACAACAGAAGAAAGCACATCCCTAGCCGGGTACTGCGACCGCTGCGGAGGATGGTCAGACAACCTTAAAGAAATAAACGGGGAATTCATCTGCGAAGACTGCAGAGCCGAACTGGAAAGCGAATAAATGGGAGATTTTTTGCGTGTTAAAGATATAACCAATGAAAAACACCCCTTTATTTATGAGGATGAACTTGCAACAAAAGCCCGCGCGCTTATACGCGATTTCTCTGTAAGAATTCTCCCTATAACAAACACGGATAAAAAACTTTTAGGGATAGTTTCCCGCAGTGCAATAATGGCCATATCCTCATCCATATCGCCAATAAAAGTAAAAGGAATAATGACGGAACCCAAACAAACCGCCACGTTAGAAGATGACGCCTTCAAAAAAGTTAAGGAAATGATTCAACTAGACGAATGGTACATCCCGGTTGTAAACTCTCTAACAGAAAAAATTTTAAGGGGAGTTTTAGGCTTAGAAAAATTTATCGAAAACATAATTAAGACAAGCCCGGAAAAACTTGCAAAACCAGTTTCAGAAATAATGTCAACAAACGTTTTGACCTGTTCTCCAGAAGACGAAGTTGACAATGTCTGGCGTTTAATGCAGACCAAAGCCTTCGCTGGACTGCCAGTGACCGTAAAAGGAAAACTTGTAGGCATCATAACACAAAAAGATCTATTGGAAAGCGGAGCACTAATGCCAACATTCGAATCTGCCAAGGGAAGGTTCAGAACGCCGACAAAAATTTCTTCAGTAATGAAAACCCAAGTTATAGCGGTAGAACCCTCAATAAAGGCCATAAGAGTGGCAAAAATAATGGTTTCAAAGGACATTGGAAGAGACCCAGTTATAGATGAAGACAGAACGCTTGTAAGCATTGTGGACCGCGAAGACGTAGCGAAATTAATAGTAAAATGAAATGGTGAAAAAATTGAGCAGAGAAACCTTCCGAAGAACATTACGCGGTAAAGGCCCAGTCTCCCTTAAAACATCATCCACCATAAAACGTGAAAGCGAAATATTACACATTGCAAAAACCCCGGTGATTGCTATGGCGCCTACAACGCCAGTCTACGGCGCTGTTAAAATTATGGCTAAAGAAGGGTTTCGCAGAATACCCATAGCGAATCCGGGAACTAAGACCTTGGAAGGAATACTTACCGCCACAGACATTATTGATTATCTCGGCGGGGGCAAAAAATTCGGAATAATCCAGCAAAAATTTTCTGGAAACATCTTTAAAGCCATAAATGAACCTATAAAGCTCGTGATGACTCAAAATGTCTTCTCAGTCAAGACCACGGCAAGGATAAGTGAAGCAATTCAGATCATGAAAGAGAAAAACGTGGGCGGCCTTCCCGTGATAGATGAAGAAAAACGCGTTAAGGCAATAATCACTGAAAGGGACATAGCCA